>JANOVQ010000051.1:0-5473 GCA_031417495.1 Pseudomonadota bacterium
GGTTGCAATACCGCCGGCCACACCGGCAGCGCCTCCTGAACGACATTATTCGCCTGCGTGATCACCGCCCGCTGCGCGGTTTCTTTGAACACCTCTGCCACTCCGCCTTCACGCAGCAAGGCCGCCATTTGATTGGTCTCCGAATTCCACACCAGCCCCGCGCCGGCGGCGATTTCCGGGATTGGGGTGAACCGCGAGACCACAAAAAACAACGGACCTTCCTGCTGCAATTGGTTGGCCGTGTGGAGCAATTGCATGGCGGTGCCGTAACGATCACCGAGGAGCGCTGTCATGCGTTGTTTTACCAGCGGCTGCTCGAAGAGATTGACCGCATTCGGATCGAACCCGACCAGCGGCTTTAACAGGGCCCACATGAGTTGGCTCTGCGAAGGGAGTAGCAATGCCGGTGCAATGCAGGCGCTAAGCATCAGCACCGCCAGACTCAGCGCGATCCGCGTAGAAAAGTATTTCATCGGCGGATTCTACGGGTTTTGGCGCGGGCTTCGGCGGTGCCCGCGCTTTCCGCCATCATCATCTCGAAATCTTGACTTCCCTCCGCGACCCGTGCACGGTCCTGAGTTCCCGTCACCGCTGTAGAAATTTCCACATGAGAAATCCTTTTGAGAACGAGGAGCGATGCGCCTTCCGCGCCACCATCGCACGCTTCGTGAAAAACGAGATCGAGCCCTTCGCAAATGCCTGGGACGAAGCGGGTACTTTCCCGTGGGAGGTTCACACAAAGGCCTGCGCGCTCGGGCTCTTCGGCTTCGGCATCGCTGAACAGTACGGCGGGCTCGGCTTCGACGATGCGTTCATGCGCACGGCGTCTGCCGAAGAATTGGGACGCGGCGGCGTGGGTGGCGTGATTGCCAGCATCGGCTCACGCAGCATCATGGTCGGGCCGTTGAGCACCTTGGCGGCGGAGGACATTAAGCTCCGCGCGCTGCCTGAAATCCTTTCCGGACGCCAAGGCGGTGCGCTCGGCATCACCGAACCCTCCGGGGGTTCGGATGTCGCGAACCTGCAAACGCGGGCGTCGCGCGAGGGTGACGAATACGTCATCAATGGATCTAAAACCTTTATCACTGGCGGCATGCATGCCGCCTACTTCGTGATCGCCGCACGTACCGGCGAGACCGGTCTCGGTGGAATTTCGCTGTTTTTTGTGGAGGCCGACACCGCGGGTTTTGCGCGTACCGCGATCGAACGCAAGATGGGTTGGTGGGCCTCGGATACTGCCACGCTTTATTTTGATAATTGCCGGGTACCCGCACACCATCTCATGGGCGAGGAGAACAGGGGTTTTCTTGCGATCATGAATAACTTTAATTACGAGCGCCTGTTTATGTGCGCGCAGATGCTGGGGATGGCACGGCGCTGCTTAGACGAGAGCGTTGGCTATGCCACGGAGCGCCGAACTTTTGGTAAGCCGCTAATCAAACATCAGGTGATTCGCCATAAGATCGCCGACATGTCATCGCGAATCGATGCGATGGACGCGCTGCTCAATCAAATCTGCTGGAGTGTGAATGAAGGCGACATGCCGGTCGCCGAAATCTGCAAAGCCAAATTCTTCTGTTCTACTGCGCTCGAATTTTGCGCCAATGAAGCGATGCAAATTTTCGGCGGTGCGGGCTATTTGCGCGGCAATCCCGTGGAGCGTATTTATCGCGAGACCAAGGTGATGGCCATCGGCGGTGGCTCGGCCGAAATTATGCGCGACTTGGCGGTTCGGCAAATGGGACTTTAGAAGGATTCTCCTATGACTCGCGCAGACCACACCCCCATCCTCGTCGGCGCCGGGCAATACGTGGATCGCGCACCGCCCACCCTTGAGCACAGCCTCTCACCTGCCGACATCGCCGCCGAAGCAGCGCGCCGCGCGCTCACCCATGCTGGCGCGGTCGGCGATTTGCGCGCCGTGGTCGATGTGCTTGCCGTGGCACGGCTGTTCGAGCACTCGGTGCGTGACCGTGTGTTATGGCCGAATCCCTTCGGCGGTCCCAACAACCTGCCGCGCGCGGTCGCCCAGCGCGTTGGCCTTACGCCGCAACGTGCTGTGTACTCCGAAGTCGGCGGCGAAACGCCACAGCGCCTGGTCAATCAAATGGCGGAAGCCATTCATGCGGGGGAAATTCGCGCAGCAGTAATCACCGGAGGCGAAGCGCTGGCGACGATCCGCAAGGCGACGCGCGCTGGCCTGCACTTTGATTGGCGCGAAGAAGTGAATGGTGGCTTTGAAGACCTCTGGCCGGATGGCGAGATGCTCAGTGACTACGAAGCGCGCCATGGACTGGCCTATCCGATTCGCGTGTACTGCCTGTTCGAGCAGGCCATGCGGCACGAGCTCAAGCTATCGCGCGAACAGTATCGGGCGCGGATCGGGCGCGTGTTCGCGCCCTTCAGCGCGCTGGCCGCGCGCAATCCCTACGCCCAGTTTCCGGAAGCCCGCAGCGCCGCTGAGATCGCTGCGTCATCACCGGCAAACTTCGAGTTATGTGAGCCCTATACCAAGTGGATGGTGGCACAGGATGCGGTTAATCAGGGCGCCGCGGTGGTGCTCACATCGGTCCAGGTCGCACGCGAACTTGGCATCCCGGAAAGTCACTGGGTGATGCTGCGCGCCTATGCCGATGTCGATGACCAGGTGATCCTGAATCGTCCGCGCTTAGCGAGTTCGCACGCACAAACCCTCGCGCTAAAGCGGGCACTGGACGACAGCGGGCTGGCCATCGGGGATATTTCACTGCTCGACCTCTACAGCTGCTTTCCGATCGCCGTCACTAGTGCATGCGAAGCGCTCGGCATCGATCCCGAAGGGAAAACCGCCCTTACACTTACCGGTGGCCTGCCCTTCTTTGGAGGCCCCGGTAACAACTACAGCTTGCATGCGATTGCCGAGGTCGTTGCGCGGATCCGGCATGCGCCCGCTGCGCACGCACTCGTCGCGGCTAATGGCGGCTATCTCTCCAAACACTCCGTCGGAATTTACAGTGGTCACCTTAATGGCGCGTGGCAGCCACGCTCCAGTGCCGCCGAGCGCGCGGCCGTGAAACGTCCGACGGAAATCGTGGTGGCAGAGCATGCCGAGGGACTCGCGGTGGTCGAATCTTATGCGGCAGATCACGGCAAGGGCGACCAGGCTGGCGGCTATGTCGTCGGGCGTTTGCAGGCGGATAACCGCCGGTTTGTCGCATGCTTACGGCCCGGCAGCGAGGCCGCGCGCGCGCTGTTGTTCGCTCCCGCGCCGATCGGGCAGCCGGTGCAAGTTTCGTCGCTAGATGGACTGAATTACTTCGATGTCGTTAATTGACCTTCCTGAGACCGCCCTGCGGCGGAGAGATTTATCAGCCATGAACAGTCAGATCAACCCTTACGCGATCCCACTCGAGCAAATCGATGTCAGTAATCCACGGCTGTACCAGGCGGATGTGATCGGGCCCTATTTCGAACGTCTACGCCGGGAATCGCCGGTCCATTACTGCGCTAACAGCGATTACGGCCCGTTCTGGTCACTGACCAAGTACCAGGACATCGTTGCCGTGAATGCAAACGATCAGGCCTTTTCATGCAGTTATGAAAAAGGCGGACACATTCTGGGCTACGACAAACTGTTTCGTCGCCACGGCGTCGATGCGCGGATGTTCCAGTCCACTGATCCGCCGCTGCACACCGCGCAGCGTAAAGCCATTGCGCCCATCGTCGCGCGTGCGAGTGTGCGCGAGATGGAGAATGTGATGCGCGCGCATTGCGGCCGCATCCTGGATGCGTTGCCGGTGGGTGAGGTCTTCAATTGGGTTGAACTTGTGTCGATCGAATTGACCACGCAGATTCTGGCGACCTTATTCGATTTCCCATGGGAAAAACGCCGCCTGCTCACGCGTTGGTCGGATGTCGCAGTCACCGAACCGGGCTTCGGCCTGGTCGACAGTTGGGAGGATCGTCGGCGGGAGCTTGAGGCGTGCTTCACGGCCTTTGCAGGTCTTTGGCAAGAACGTCTGGATGGCGAGCCGCGCTCGGATCTGCTCTCATTAATGGTGCATGCCGAGGGCACCAAAAATCTGAGCCCAGAAGAATTTCTAGGCAATCTCATCAACTTGATTGTGGGCGGTAACGACACCACACGTAATTCGCTGACTGGTGGGGTGATCGCGCTTAATCGTTATCCGGATCAATACGCGAAAGTGCGCGCCAACCCGGCGCTCATCGAGAGCATGGTCCCCGAAATCATCCGCTGGCAGACCCCCATCTCGCACATGGCGCGCACTGCACTTGAAGACATCCGGATTGGCGATGCCGAGATCAAAGCGGGGGACCGCATCGCGATGTGGTATCTCTCCGGCAACCGCGACGAGACTGCAATTGACGATCCCGAAGCTTTTATCCTCGATCGCCCCCAGCCACGCCGGCACCTCTCCTTCGGATTCGGCATTCATCACTGCGTGGGTTATCGCCTGGCCGAACTGCAATTGAAAGTGGCCTGGGAGGAAATCTTAAAGCGCTTCCGCCTGATCGAGGTGGTCGGTGCACCGCTCCGCGTCTGCTCCAACATCATTCATGGGTATACCCAGCTGCCGGTGGTCGCACATCGCTGGTAGCTACACCTGGCCCGCTCTCTCCAGGACCACGACCGGAATACAGCGAGTCGTGCGCCTTTGATAGTCGAGCTGGATCGGCTGCTCGCGCGTGATCGAACTCCACCAGCGTGCACGCTCGTCGCCGGTGACCGTGCGTGCACGCGCCTGGAAGCGCTGCAACCCGATTTGCACTTCGCACTCGGGATTGGCGAGGAGATTCAGATACCACACTGGATGATTCGCCATGCCGCCTTTGGAGGCGACGATGGCGAGTTGGTCATCCAGCGCGTAGTACTGCAGGATCGCGTCAAGGCGATGACCACTCTTGCGTCCGAGAAAATGTAATAGCAGGCATGCCACTGGTCCGCCGGGCACCCCAATCACAATGGGGTCCCAGAAGTGCGCTTGCGCCGGATCGCGCCGATAGAGTTCATGGTGAAGCGCGATCTGCCGGCGACTTGCCGCCGAAAATTCCTGCGCTTGCTCCACCTGCACTTGGTTGCTCATGTCACCGCCTCGAGAAATCGCTTAGCCAGCTTGCGCCTGAGGTTGCATGACCTCGGCATCTCTCGTTCATTGCCAGTGCGTGATGAAGGTTGCGATATCGCGGATACGGCGCTCGTCCTCACGCGACACTGGCGCCGGGAAGACATGTGGCATCGGTTTCCGCGGGTCCTTAATGAAGGCCACGAGTTGATCCACATTCATTTTGAGTTTTACCGACTTGAGCTCAACCTTGTTCCAGGCGTTGCCATCGGCGCCGTGACACACCGCACAACTTCCGAGATAAAGCGCGTGCCCGCGTGCTGCGTCAGGCGTGTCGGTGTTATTCGCTGCCGCCACCATTTTGGTGGGAAGTGCCATCACGATGATCGTGGGTCGCCCGACGGCGCCGA
>JANOVQ010000052.1:0-9569 GCA_031417495.1 Pseudomonadota bacterium
CCAAGGTGTTGCCGGAGAGTCCGGCGGATAAGGCGGGGCTGGAAGCGGGTGACGTCATCACCAAGTTCGGCGGGCACGCCATCGCGATCTCCGCCGACTTGCCACCGTTGGTGGGAGCGACTCGGATCGACGAAAAGGTCGCTATAGAAATACTGCGGGATGGCAAATCGCAGGGGCTTATGATCAGCATTGGTAAATTGCCGGCGGAAGACGCCGCGCCTGTCGCGCGCAAAGACCAGCCGGCTGCAGCGGGCAGTGCCAATGAGCGCCTCAAAATTACAGTGCGCGAACTCACATCTGCGGAACGTAAAGGTCTGGAATTAAGCGGCCCGGGCTTGCTGGTAGAGGAAGTCAAGGCTGGCCCGGCACGCACAGCCGGACTCCAGGCGGGCGATGTGCTCGTGCAAATCAACTTCAAAGAAATCACTTCAGCGGCTGCGCTCAGCGCGATCACGAAAGAGCTCGTCGCCGGTAGCAAGGTCCCAATGCTGGTCAACCGCCAAGGCAACCCGTTGTTCATGGCGCTGGAACTTCCGAAATGAGTTGCCGATGTCGTTAGGTTCACCGCTGGTGTTGCTCGGACGCTCCGACTGTGAGATCTGCGAAGCGCTCTACCACACCCTGATGCGCGACCGCGAGATTGCGGAGCAGGGGATTTCCGTCATCGATATTGACGAGCATCCAGCTTTGCAGGCGCGCTACCATTTTCGAATACCCGTCCTGCTGCGCGATGAGACGGAACTGTGGGCGGGCCCGCTCGCGATGGATTCTTTTGCGGCACTGGTGGCGCGCATCCGCGAAAATTGAAACGGCGTACGGGTAACTCAGGTTCGCGCGCGGACTCAGCGCCGCCATCGTCTGTTGCTGCAGCGCTGCATCAGGTAAGATGCCGGGCGCGTTGCGATAACGCAGTCGCAACGTGATTTTCCCTGCCATATGCAATACATCCGAAATTTCTCGATCATCGCCCACATCGATCACGGCAAGTCTACGTTGGCGGATCGGTTTATCCAGATTTGTGGCGGGTTAGCTGAGCGCGAGATGTCCGCCCAGGTGTTGGATTCGATGGATCTTGAACGCGAGCGCGGGATCACCATCAAGGCCCAAAGTGTGAGCCTGAACTACACCGCCACCGATGGCGTCACCTATTTACTGAATTTTATCGACACCCCGGGGCATGTCGATTTTAGTTATGAAGTTTCCCGCTCACTGGCGGCCTGTGAAGGGGCATTACTCGTCGTGGATGCGGCGCAAGGGGTCGAGGCGCAGTCGGTCGCTAACTGCCACAAGGCAGTGGAACAAGGCCTCGAGGTCGTCCCTGTGCTGAACAAAATCGATCTCCCAGCCGCCGACCCGACACGGGTCGCCGAAGAAATCGAGAACATCATCGGAATCGACGCAACGGATGCGGCCTTGGTCAGTGCCAAGTCAGGGCTCGGGGTACGCGAACTGCTGGACCGACTGGTCCGCTTAATCCCACCGCCAACGGGTGACCCAAGCGCACCCTTGAAAGCGCTGATCATTGATTCCTGGTTTGACAATTATCTTGGCGTGGTGTCGCTAGTCCGGATTTTCGAAGGTGAAATGGTCAGCGGCGCGCGCATTCGAATCATGTCCACGGGGCGTGACGCGGATGTTGATCAGGTCGGCATCTTCACCCCGAAACGGGTCAGGAAAGACAAGCTGGCGACGGGCGAGGTTGGCTTTCTGGTCGCTGGAATTAAAGACATCAACGGGGCGCCGGTTGGCGACACCGTGACGACCGCACAGAACGCGGCGCTGACGCCGTTACCGGGCTTTCAGAAATCGAAACCCAATGTGTTTGCTGGCCTGTACCCCATTGAGTCCTCGGAGTATGAAGCCTTCCGCGAAGCCTTGGGTAAGCTGCGCTTGAACGACGCGGCCCTGTCCTACGAACCCGAAACCTCGGAGGCCCTGGGCTTTGGTTTCCGCTGTGGGTTCCTGGGCATGTTGCACATGGAAATCGTGCAGGAACGCCTGGAACGCGAATATGGCATCTCCCTGATCACGACCGCACCGACCGTGGTCTACGAAGTGGTGTTGCGCAACGGCGAAGTGCTCCTCGTCGATAACCCGGCGCGGTTGCCCGATCCTGGACTCATTGCCGAGGTGCGCGAACCCATCATTCAAGCCGACCTGCTGACGCCTTCCGAATATCTCGGAAATGTGATTTCGTTGTGTATTGAAAAGCGTGGCGTGCAAAACAAGATGAATTTTTTGGGCGGCCAGGTGGCCGTCGGCTATGAGCTGCCACTCAGTGAAATGGTGGTGGATTTCTTTGATCGGCTGAAGTCCCTGACGCGTGGATATGCGTCGATGGATTACAGTTTCATCTGCTACCGTGCGACCGACATGGTGAAAGTCGACATCCTCATCAATAACGAAAAAGTCGACGCACTGTCAGTGATCGTGCATCGCGACGACGCGCAACGCCGCGGCCGGGATCTGGTGGCGAAAATGCGTGAAATGATCCCCCGTCAGATGTTCGATGTTGCAATCCAGGCTGCGATTGGCGCCAAAGTGATCGCGCGCGAAAGCGTTAAGGCGATGCGCAAAAATGTCACGGCGAAGTGTTATGGCGGCGATATCACCCGCAAACGGAAGTTGCTGGAAAAGCAAAAAGAAGGGAAGAAGCGCATGAAACAGGTGGGATCAGTTGAAATTCCCCAGGAAGCCTTCATGGCAATCTTGAAAGTAGGCAAATGATGGTGTTTGATTTCTCTGCAGTAATGGTGCTGCTGGTTGTGCTTAGCGGCGGAATCTGGGCGCTTGATGCCTGGCTCTTCGCAGCGGCCCGTGTCGCGCGCCACGCGGGACTGCCGGCGAGCGAGCGTCCGCCCGAACCGATGCTGGTGGACCATGCGCGCGCGTTCTTTCCAATCTTCGTGATTGTGCTCCTGCTCCGTTCCTTTCTGGTCGAACCGTTCAGGATCCCCTCGGGTTCGATGATCCCGACCTTGCTCGTGGGCGACTTTATCCTCGTGAATAAGTTTACTTATGGCCTGCGCCTACCGGTGCTCAATACCAAAATTATTCCACTAGGAAGCCCCCGCCGTGGCGATGTCGTGGTCTTCCGCTACCCCGAGGATCCCTCAACACCGTTTATTAAGCGAATTGTGGGGCTACCGGGGGATATCATCACTTACCGCGACAAGCAAGTCAGTGTGAATGGTGTCCTGCAGGTCGCGACCTCGTTGGGCAGTTATGTCGGGCTCAAATCGGCCGCCGTCAATACTGGCGCCGATTTACGCGAAGAACAGCTGGGCGACGTCCGCCATCAGGTACTGGTCATGCCGCAGGCACCGACGCTTGAAGGCGAATACGAAGTTCCGGTGGGACAATACTTTGTGCTGGGCGATAATCGGGACAATAGTCGCGATTCCCGGTATTGGGGCTTTGTCCCGGACCAAAATCTCATTGGCAGAGCGTTTATGATCTGGATGAACTGGGACCAGGGGCCAACCCTGGGACGAATCGGCACCACCATTAAATAAAACACAGCGGGGGGAATCCATGCGTAATTCTGGCAGCAAACAGGCAGGCGTTTCACTGAGCGGATTACTTTTCTGGTGCGTACTACTTGGGGCACTAGCTCTGATGGGGATGCGGCTGTTCCCGCTCTACAACGAAAAAATGAAAGTCGATCTCGCGCTCGAAACAGTCATGAAAAATCCTGAGGCAGGTCGCCAAACCAAGGCTGATCTGGTCAAGGCAGTGATGAAGCAGTTCGAAGTCTCCGACATTGATCGCTGGTCCACGATTGAATTCACCAGATTGCTCCAAGTTGAAAAAATCAAAAACTCGCCGAAGCGGGTGATGCGGTTGGACTACGAGATCCGAAATGCAGTGTGCTGTGATCTAGATATCGTGCTCAACTATCACCGTGAAGATGAACTCGAAGCGGGCGCAGTCGAATAGACCTGCACGAACGTCCTTGAACCTCGTCGGCGTCAGTCATCGATTCAAGGATCCGCACCTTCTGACGCTCGCGCTCACGCACCGGAGCGCGAGCCCTCGCCATAATGAGCGGCTGGAATTTCTCGGCGACGCAGTGATTGGGCTGGTGGTAGCGGACATCCTCTATGCCCGCTTTCCAGCGGCGGACGAGGGTCAACTCACCCGCGCGCGCGCCACCTTAGTGAACCGCGATACCTTGGCCGACATTGCACGCGAACTCGATTTCGGTAGCGCACTCGCCCTCGGCGAGGGCGAGCTCAAAAGCGGTGGCTGGCGACGCGAATCCATTTTAGCGAATGCCCTGGAAGCTATTGTCGGCGCAATCTATTTGGATGCTGGTATGGAGGCCGCACGGACTCAGCTCATGACCTGGTTCCACACGCGCTTGCTCCGGGTAGACCCCACCGCCACCCAAAAAGATTCTAAAACCCAACTCCAGGAATTCCTCCAGGAGCGCCAGAATCCGTTGCCGCTTTATCGCACAGTCGGCATCCAGGGTCCGGCGCACGAGCAGCATTTCACGATCTCCTGCGAAATCACGGCGCCCGCACTGCAAGTCGAAGCCAGCGGCCGGAGTCGGCGTCAGGCTGAGCAGGAAGCCGCGCGGTTAGCCCTAGCGGCCCTCCGCGCGCGTTCTGAGTAACAAGGACTGACAATGTCGGAAGAAACCTCCCGCTGCGGGATCTATGCAATAGTCGGCCGTCCGAATGTCGGCAAATCAACGTTGTTGAATCGCCTCGTCGGTCAGAAGATCAGTATCACTTCGCGCAAACCGCAGACCACCCGCTACAAGGTGAACGGGATCGCGCAACGGGGTTCCGCGCAGTTGGTATTCGCCGATACACCGGGCTGGCAGCGCCAGCCCCAAGGCAAGCTCCACAAGCTCATGAATCAGCAAATCGAACAGGCAATCCATGAGATTGATGGTGTTCTGCTGGTCATCGATGCGACTCAATGGCGCGCTGAGGACGATTGGCTAGTCACTAATTTGCAGGCCTTTCCTGGCGCAAAGTATCTGGTTATCAACAAAATTGATCGCCTTCCGCGTCGCGAAGCCTTGTTGCCGCTCATCGAAAGTCTGCGCAATCGTTTCGAGTTCGATGCAGTCTTCCCGCTCTGTGCACTGACTGGTAACAACCTCGACACTCTGCTCGACGCGCTGGCTGTACACGCCCCACCGCGGCCCTACCTTTTTGATCCAGCGCAGGTCACTGATCGCCCGGAACGCTTCGTTGTCGCCGAACTTATCCGCGAGAAACTTGCCCGCCAGTTGGGCGCTGAACTCCCGTATGCCACGCATGTGGTGATCGACAGTTTCGAGGAGAGGGACACGGTCACGCATATTGATGCGACGATTTGGGTGGAGAAGCCGGGGCAGAAAGCCATCGTCATTGGCAGCGGGGGGAAGCGCATCAAGCAAATAGGCTCCGCAGCGCGGCTCGATATCGAGCGCATGCTCGAACGTCGCGTGTACCTGAAAACCTGGGTCAAGGTGAAGGGCAAGTGGACAGAGGATCCGGCAACGCTTGAAGTGTTCGGATCGCGCAAAGAGACCTAAAGCTTGGCCGCACGGGAAATCAGCGACACCGGCTATATCGTGCACCGGAAGCGATTGCGCGAAACCAGCCTCTTATTGCAGATTTTTACCCGTCAGCACGGTCGCTTCGGCGTCATTGCACGCGGTGCACTGGCCTCTAAAAGAGGCGGCGGCAGCGCCTACGGAGAATTCACGCCGTATTTTTTTGTGTGGTCAGGGAAGTCTGATCTCCCAACGCTCATCCGGGCCGAACCGACTGCGCGAGGCTATCGGCTGCAAGCCGAACGCTTGTTCAGCGCGATGTACTTGAATGAATTGGTCATGCGTCTGGTCCACCGCGGCGACGGCGATGAAGCGGGGTATTGCGCCTATGAGCAAACCGTACAGGCGCTGGCTGGTGATTCACCGCTGGAGCCCACCCTCCGTCATTTCGAGGCTCTGCTGCTCGCTTCGTGCGGCTATGGCGTGGAACTCGCGCAGGCTGTCGATACTGGCGAGGCGCTCGCAGCGGAAGCCGGTTACTACTACGTACCGGAACGTGGTCCCGTCACCCAGATTCCCCCGGTACCGCATCGGGCAGTGACTGGCGGGGCGTTGTTAGCCCTGGCTGGCAGGCTACCCTGGGACCTCGCTCGTCTGCGTGACGCAAAAGGTTTGATGCGTTTTCTTCTTCATTACCATCTAGGTGGACAGACCTTGAGTTCCAGGGAGTTGTTTCGCTTCAGCTAGTGCGATGGGGACAGATTTAAAATCTGTCCCCATCATGTGTCTGGGTTAAACTACGCGCCCAGTTTTACGCGCAGTTGAGGCGAATTTTTGAGCTTACGGAATCCACTCAAGCTGGGCGTTAATGTCGATCATGTGGCGACCGTCAGGCAGCAACGCCAGACCGACTATCCCGATCCAGTGGCTGCCGCGCTACGTGCTGAGCAGGCCGGGGCAGATGGAATTACGTTGCATCTCCGCGAGGATCGGCGCCACATCCAAGAGCGCGATGTCGCGCAACTCCTCGTGGCCACCCGGACCAAAGTGAATTTGGAGATGGCTCCCACCGATGACATGCTGGTGCTTGCTTGTCACTTTAAGCCTGCGTGCTGTTGTTTGGTACCCGAGCGCCGCGCAGAACTCACCACGGAAGGGGGCTTGGATGTCGCGGGTCAGGTGACGGCGCTCACCATCGCGTCTCGACGACTGGCCAGCGCAGGGATCGAAGTATCGCTCTTTATCGAACCCACCTTGGCGCAGATCGAGGCCGCGAAAGCGGTGGGTGCACCGACGATCGAATTACATACCGGACGCTATGCCGCCGCCGATTCTGCAGCGGCACAGGAAGCCGAACTCGCACGCCTGATCACCGCGGCCCGCCATGCACGGACACTCGGCTTGCGGGTGAATGCGGGGCACGGTTTGCATTACGAGAACGTGCAGGCAATCGCCCGCCAGCCCGAGTTCTACGAATTAAACATCGGTCACTCCATTGTCGCCCGCGCCCTCTTCGTCGGCTTTGCATCAGCTGTCGAGGAAATGAAACGTCTGATGCAGTCGGCGCGCGCATGATCACCGGGCTTGGTATCGATATCGTGCAGGTTGATCGCGTGGCGGACGTGTATCGTCGTTATGGGTTTAAGTTTGCTCGGCGAGTGCTGGCACCGGCCGAGCTGGAGGCCTTTAAGTTAACCAAACATCCCGTGCGTTTTCTCGCGATGCGCTTCGCCGCCAAGGAAGCCACTTCCAAGGCGCTCGGCACCGGCTTTCGACAAGGGGTGTCCTTGCGCCTGATCGAAGTTGCGCACAATGCGGCAGGTAAGCCTTCTTTGCGGTTGCACGGCGCAGTCGCCGAACACGCAGCACGGCAGCGGGTCGCTGCCACCCATGTGAGTCTAACTGATGAGCGCGACTACGCGGCGGCGGTCGTGGTTTTTGAATCAGCCTGAGCCTTTAGCGTGAACGGGCTCAAACTAGCGATTGAGAAGCGGCGGACCTTCGCAATTATTTCGCATCCCGATGCCGGGAAAACCACGGTTACTGAAAAGCTTTTGTTGTTTGGTGGCGCGATCAATGCGGCGGGTACAGTGAAGGCGCGCAAGAGCGCGCGTTACGCGACTTCCGATTGGATGGAAATCGAACGGCAACGGGGTATTTCCGTGACTTCGTCGGTGATGCAATTCGACTATCGTGGCTGCGTGATTAATTTGCTCGATACGCCAGGTCACGAGGATTTTTCGGAAGACACCTTTCGGGTGCTGACGGCAGTCGATTCGGTCCTCATGGTAATTGACGCCGCGAAAGGGGTCGAAGAGCGCACCATCAAATTACTCGAAGTGTGCCGGATGCGGCACACGCCTATCGTGACACTGATCAACAAGCTAGATAGACATAGTCGACCGCCGTTGGAGTTGCTCGACGAAATCGAGAATGTTCTGCAAATTAAATGTGCACCGATTACCTGGCCGCTCGGATCTGGTCAGCACTTCGCGGGGCTTTATCACTTCAAAGATCGCTGTGTCCTGCGTTATGCCCGTGAAGTGGATGCGAATGCCGGCATCGTAGATTCCGAGCGCTTAACCTTAGACCTTGCCACCCGGGATCCGCGCTTCAGCGACGTGCTGGAGGAGTGCCGCGAAGAACTTGAATTGGTCGCAACCGCAGGAACCGAATTCGAATTGGACGGCTATCTGGCAGGCAAGGTCACGCCGGTGTTCTTCGGTTCGGCCCTGCAGAATTTTGGCATCCGCGAAATGCTGGATTATTTCGTGGAGATTGCGCCGCCACCGCTTAGCCGACAGGCTGCGGAACGCACTGTGCTGGCAAGTGAAGCCAATTTCAGTGGATTTGTGTTTAAGATCCAAGCCAACATGGATCCACAGCATCGTGATCGAATCGCCTTTATGCGGATCTGTTCTGGACATTTCGAACCCGGCATTCGACTCCGTCACGTGCGCCTTGGACGTGACGTACAAATTTCCAATGCGCTCACTTTTTTCGCGCGCGGACGTGAGCAGGTCGAAAATGCGTACGCGGGTGACATTATCGGTTTGCACAACCACGGCACCATTCAGATCGGGGATACCTTCACGGCGGGCGAAAAGCTGAACTTCCAAGGCATCCCGAGTTTTGCGCCCGAACTATTTAGACGTGTGCGGTCGCTGGATCCGATGCGGGCGAAGGCCCTGGTCAAGGGTCTCACTGAGTTAGGCGAAGAGGGAGCCGCGCAGGTGTTCCGTTTAGTTCATCGCAACGATCTCATCTTAGGGGCGATCGGTGTTTTGCAATTCGACGTTGTCGCCTACCGTCTGCAGCACGAGTACGGCGTAGATTGTGTGTTCGAGGCGGTTGCCACTCAATTTGCGCGTTGGGTTTCGAGCACTAAGGCAGGTGAGTTGGACAAATTCATGCGCCATGTGGGCGACAATATCGCGCTGGATGGGGGCGGGCTGCCGGCCTATCTGGCACCGTCCCGCGTCAATTTACAATTGACGACGGAGCGCTGGCCCGATATCACCTTCCACAGCACCCGCGAAGTCAGTCTGCGGCACGCGCCGCTCGGCTAGGCTACCCACCGCTCAGGTTAGACGTTACCGCGATCATCGTCCGCCGCTTCGGCCACCGCCCGATCAGCTTGGCGCTCAGTGGGCGGCGGGGCATCCAAGAGCGAACCTTGCACCGGGCGCATCGGCTGGAGATCTTCCAAAGCGGTGACGCTTGGGGCGTCAACAGCAGGCTTTACCTGATTCATATCCGACGGCGCTTGCTCAACACCGGCGGTGTGGTGCAATGCCTGCGCCGGGAAATTGTTCGCCGCTGCCTCGTCCGGTAGCACTGCTACAGTGCGCACATCGTCTTCTGTACGGACCTGAGCAGATGCGCTGTCAGTTCCACGGGATTCCTGCTGGCGTGGCGCGCGCTCGCGACGCCGACCGTCGCCACCTCGTTCTGCTGGCGGCCGACGTGGCGGCGCGTCTGCGCCCTCGGGCACCCCACTGGCAGGACGCGTTTCGCCACCGCGTCGATCATCAGATCGGCCGCGTCCTTCGCCGCCACGCCGCTGGCGTTG
>JANOVQ010000053.1:0-1811 GCA_031417495.1 Pseudomonadota bacterium
GTGCTTGGTTCATTTGTGGCATCGCCCGCAGCAATTGCGGCAATCCCTTGCGCTCGAATCCCGAACCGACGAAAAGATAGACCAGCGCATCAGGCTCGATGCCAAGGCCGGAGCGTAGCGAAGCACGGGCCGATTTCAGGCTCGGATGAAAGTATTCAAGATCGACACCGTTGTACACGATGTGCAGCTTATCCTCGGGCGTGCCGAAATGCCTGCGAATTTCATCACGAACCATGCGCGAATTGCAGATGACCGCCCTTAGCCGCGCACTGGCAAACAGGCGCCGCTCGGCAGCCAGCAAAAAGCGGTGGTACGGATTGAGCGCCATGCCGACTACCACTACCGCATGCGTGGCGAGCACAGTTTCCACCTCCCGGATGAGGTCGGCGTGATGTTCGGCAATACGGGAACGGATCGCCGGGTGGACCCGCGAGTCCTCAAGAATAGTGCGTGGCATATCGATAGGTCCTCAAGTGCGTGGAATACAGGGAATGCAGGGACAGTTTATTGATTTCCCGGTGCCAACGGGTCTCTCTATGGGAAATCAATAAACTGTCCCTGCATTCCTAATTGCGCAACCCAATCGCCATCGTATATGGTGAGCCGCACTGCCCATCAAACTGGAGTCTCTGTCATGGCTGAGTTCGACACCATCATTCACGGCGGCATGATTGTGGATGGCACGCGGATGCCGCGCTATCGCGCCGACGTCGGGATCAAAGACGGCAAGATAGCGAAAATTGGCCGCCTGCGGCCGCACGAGGCACGCAAGGCGATTGATGCCAACGGTTTGATTGTCGCACCCGGTTTTGTGGATCTCCATACGCATTACGACGCCCAGGTGTACTGGGACCCTTACTGCACAATCTCCGGCTGGCACGGCATTACCTCGGCGGTGATCGGCAACTGCGGTTTCGGCTTCGCACCTGTCGCGCCCGAAATGCGTGACCGCGCGATGCTGACCATGACCCGAGTCGAGGCCATTCCCTACGCGGCGATGAAAGCCGGTCTCCCCTGGGACTGGGTGACGTTCCCCGATTTCCTAGCCAGTCTCCAACGGATTCCGAAGGGCATAAACTTGCTGCCGTATGTCCCGGTGGCGCCGATCATGGTGTGGGTGATGGGCTTGGAAGCCGCCAAATCGGGGCGCATGCCGACTGCCGACGAAACTGCGGCGATGTGCCAGCTCATTCATGAAGGCATGGATGCTGGCGGCTGCGGCTGGTCGGCGCAGCGCCTGGGCGCCAACAGTGTGCAGGCGGATTACGACGGCACGCCGATGGTCACCGACATCATGCATGACGAAACCTGCCTCGCGTTTGCGCGCGTCCTGGCCGAACGCGGCGAAGGCGTGATCCAATCGATCTTCCTGTCGCCGACCGGCGAGAACACGCAATCGGAACGCCACTTCGAAGAACTCGCAAGAGTGAGCGGCCGCCCGATTTTGTACAACGTAGTGCAGGCGAGTGACCGCTTCCCAGAACGCCATCGCAATCAACTGAAATGGCTCGCGCATTGTCGCGATCAAGGCTTACCGATTTATGGCCAGGGGGTCACCACGGATCCGGGCTTCACGTTTACGTTTGAAGATTGGAACATGTGGGACGACGATGCCGACTGGCGTGATGCCACCCTGGGCACCCTCGAAGAACGCCGCGCCAAGCTCGCCGATCCGGCGCGGCGTCCCGCGTTGCGTAAAGAGACCTCAGGACTCATCACGGATTCCTACAACGAAATATTCATTCACGGCGTGACCAATCCCGCTTTGAAAGAATTCGAAAATCTCACCTTGCAGGAAGCCGCGAAACGGC
>JANOVQ010000054.1:0-4609 GCA_031417495.1 Pseudomonadota bacterium
CGCTTGAGGCCATGCACCTCGTAGCCCTTCTTCAACAGAAATTCGCTTAAGTAAGCGCCGTCTTGCCCGGTAACGCCGGTGATTAATGCTTTTTTTGTCAATTTTGAGATCCTAGCCGAATGGCACTTACTTAAGCTGTGAAATCGCTGAACAGGTCGAACTCGGCCCCTCCGTCATCCCGGAATTTGCGGTCACAGCCGAAGCCCCAGCGGAAGCTGGGGAAATATCCGGGATCCATGTCCTTTATCAAAGGCCCCTGGATCCCCGGTCTACGTGACTGCGTCACTCCGCCCGGGATGACGGTACGCCTTAAGTAAGTGCCATTCAGTTCCTAGCCCTTTCCTTTGCGCTATTCACCGACAAATACACTGCAGTCGCTTCCCTTAAATTGGCGATTGCTTCCTCGACCGATTCCCCCTGGGTAGTCGTTCCCGTTTCAGGATTTAGCGCGACGAA
This sequence comes from Pseudomonadota bacterium, assembly GCA_031417495.1. Taxonomy (GTDB): domain Bacteria; phylum Pseudomonadota; class Gammaproteobacteria; genus CAIKBL01. Next base: position 457 of record JANOVQ010000054.1, read on the forward strand.
GCCACCTTCTTCAGCGTGAGTAAGTACAGCGGTTAGTTCCATAGGAATTCTCGAATAATAATTGTTCAGGAGGAGTATAGCGCCGGGCAGCGGTCATGCGTTGTCCAACGGCGATATCGGGAAGTCTCACTCCCCGCACGTCGCTAACCGGCTGCCCGCTTTCCGGATGCTCGAGTCGAACGATTCGCAACACCTCGCGAGGTCTCTCGTAAGGCCGTTTGCGCCACCCCCAGCGAATTCGCCCCGCTGTGTGCCGTCGTTGCGAGCGAACGCGAAGCGGACCTTAAACTGGATTGCCACGTCGCCTACGGCTCCTCGCAACGACGGGTTGCGGTCGCTCCCACGCGCTTGTTGTATCGTTGTTAGGTGTAGCTCCTCTTTGTACAATGAGTTGTACCACTAGAGATCAGAAAACATGGATACCCTGACCTATTCCGAAGCCCGCAGTAAGCTAGCCAATACCATGGATAAAGTTTGTGACGACCACGCGCCGATTATTATTACCAGGAAAAATTCGCAGTCGGTAGTCATGATGTCGCTCGATGACTATCAGTCGCTAGAAGAAACGGCCTACTTGCTACGCAGCCCAAAAAACGCGCGGCGTCTGCTCGAATCTATCGCTGAACTCAAAACCACCGGGGGCACTAAACGGAAATTGATTGAGTGAAACTTCAGTTTTCCGAGAACGCCTGGGAAGATTACTTGTACTGGCAGGTCAACGACAAAAGCATTCTCAAGCGAATCAATGTCCTTATAAAAGACATTGTGCGCTCGCCGTTCGAGGGCATCGGCAAACCAGAACCATTAAAACATGCATTCTCCGGATTTTGGTCACGACGAATCAATGACGAACACCGAATTGTCTACCGCGTAGAGAGCGAAGTAATGTTCATCGCACAGCTACGCTATCACTACTAATCCAAATAGACGCGGCTTCGAGCTTTGGCCATGAACTGGCTTTAGCCGGGATCCGCTAACCGTCCGCTCGCTTTACCGACGTTCGAGTTGAACGATTCGCGACACCTCGCGAAGTCTCTGAAAGGAGGCCAGTCACATACTTGTGTAAGACGCTGGCAATCAACGTTTGATAGGGAATCCCCTCTTCCAGCGCTTTGACCTGGATATCACTGAGGTCAATGGAGGACAAGCGGATGTTTACTCTGCGATCCTTGATCGCAGTAGCCCTCGCCGCAGCCTTTAGCTTTCCAAGCTCACTCTTGGTGGCAACGGATTTGAGTTTGCCCTTTTCGAACGCTTCTGAAATTTCTCGTTCGTACGCATCAAGTTTTGACGACTCGTACACCTCTATACAAATGATCCCGCGTCGCCTTGCGGCTAGGAATCGCTGTCTTCAGGAAATAGTGATCTTTTTCATCTACATGGGGCGCGACAACCATCTTGTCCGGTTCAGCGACGAGCGGTTGCGGTCGCTCCTACGCGCTTGTCGTCCCGCTGTTAGGTGCGGTCCCTCTTTGTACAATGAGTTGTACCACTAGAGTTGGCGAGTTAGGCCTCGTTTAGGAGGCTGGGCTTCACTAACAAGACGCAGCTCAATTCTGCAACCCAACGCTTGAGCGTATTTCCTTAAAGTTGTGAGCGATGGAATGCGTTTACCTATTCCAGATTCCAGACGCGCAATAGCAGACTGTGTAGTCCCGATCCGTTTGGCGATTTCCGCCTGCGTAAGCCCAGCAGTTGCACGCGCCTTTAAAAACTGATCAAGAACCGCGAATTCATCGGCCAATTCCGCATACGCCGCTTTAACCTCAGGCCGGGCAAGCGCGCGCGCTTTCAATGCCTTATGCGTAAGCATCCCTAATCTCCTTCATTCGTTTACGCGCGACTTCCAGTTCTTTGGTCGGCGTTTTGTCCGATTTCTTTATGAACTGGTGCAAAACTACAATCCTGTCACCTATCAGGGTGCAATAGAAAACTCTTGCGATCCCTTCCTGCGCCTGGATTCGAAGCTCGAATAGTCCGCCCCCCATCGCACGCGTGTGAGGCATGCCGAGATCTGGCCCGAAGTCTTCAAAAATGTTGGTTCACGCTAGCCCTCGCATCGCAAGAATTGCCAGGCCCGCTAGAGTCGCCAGATTCAAAATATGCCAACGACTTTGCAGCCGGCTGATAATCACTTCGCTGCCATAAATCAGCACTACCGAAAACACCACCAGCTGCGCCGTATCGCGGGCCGCGATGTAGCTATTGCCAAACAGGGCGATTGCCAGCACGCCAAACACGATGAGGTAATCGGTAGGCGAAGTGCCGAAAGAAATCTTGGACGTGAGCCGAATGAAGATAGCCGTCGCCAACGCCAGGGCGCCCACCGCGAATAGCGCGAATGTAGTCACCGGATACGCGGCACTGCCGGGATAGTGAATCACGAGGTAGGCGCTAAACACGGCGGCCACGTACACCGTCGCTCTCACCACAATTGAACCCCGCACCCGATCGAGCAGCATCTCCAAGGCGAGCAATAGGGTGAGTACCCCAGAGATAATGGCGAAATCCCGCGGCACATGCGAAATCCAGATAGTGCCGCCCAGCACAAAAGCGGGCACCACCAGCGAGATAAAAGCCAGCAGTCCATCCGCCAGCCGCGGTTCAAGCTTGAGGTGAACAACCAGGCGCGAGAGCCCGCTCGCCGTTCGCGACTGGTCCAAATTCCAACCCCTGCGTTCCGCCAGCAACAGTCCCGCAAATAATGCCCCAATGATGGCGAAGTAGGTGGCAACGACAATGACGTCCGACTGATAGCGCATGAAGATTGCGCACAGCACCAAAATCAATTGCACGGAATAAATAATGACCACCGTTTCGTAATGATCGAAACCTAGGTCCAGCAACCGGTGATGCACATGATTGCGGGTGGCCTTGAACCAATGCATGTGCCCTTTAATCCGCTGGAACAGCACGGCGAGGATGTCCGATATCGGCAGCCCAAGAAACAACAAAGGCAACCCCGCGCACAGTGCAGGATGCGCCACCTGCGTGAGGTAAATCGCCAAGAACGCCAGAGAAAATCCTAAGAATTGGCTGCCAGAATCCCCCATGAAGACCTGCGCGGGGTAGGTGTTGTAGCGCAGAAAGCCGAGGATTCCGCCCATCGTGGCGAAGGCCAACGCAACGCTCAGGGTATCTTCGGCCATGAAGCCAAGAATCGCGATAGCAATCAGGCTCAACATCGATTCGCCGCCGGCCAGCCCATCCAGCCCATCCGAATGATTTATCGCGTTGATCATGCCGATCATCGCGAACATCGTGAACGGTTTGCCGATCGCGGGATCTAGCGGTTGGTCGATCAGAAAGGGAAAATAGGTGACATAAAGGTCACCGTAATACACCACAATGCCAGCCGCAAAAATCTGCCCTACGAACTTGATCCAATGGCTGATCTGTCTCGCGTCGTCCCACAGCCCATAGAGAAAAAGCGTGAGGCCACCTATCACAAAGGACTGAATAAGCGGGCTGAAATCCTGCAAAACGACGAGTGGAATTAAACTCCCAAAAACGATCCCCCAGCCCCCCACCCGTGGGATAGGCGTGCTATGCACCTTGCGCGGATCAGGAAGATCGAGCATTCCAAGGGAGGGTGCCAAGCGGATCGCCAGCGGCACCACCGCCATACTCACGGCCACGCCCACGGTCAGCAGGAAGAAGGGATTCATCGGGAAGCCGCAAAAGCAGGTTCGCGCACTACGTGCATCACAGAGGCCTCCATGGCCAGCAGTTTTTTATATTGACTTTAATCAACGGGGTAACGCCGCCGATGAGCCACGCGGGCTACCAAGCTAAAACCTCGACGCCAGAACATCACCGCGTCGGCTCGATTGGTTGGTTAGGCTGCGCGGACTCGACCACAGACTATTTCCGTGCGCCACCATAGCCTGGGTTGCGTGAGTCGTGCTTCACAATCAAGACCACGATTCCGTCGGCGCTGGAGCGATAGATCACAGTGTACGGAAACATGCCCATAGAAAAACCTTGACGACCGCGCGAGCGGGACGTGCCGATGCCCGGGAACTCAAGCAGTAACTGCGACACACGCTTGAATTCGGCGATGAACTTTGCGGCGAGCGCTAAAGACCCTGTTCTTTCGTAGAACTCGGCGGCTTCTTCAATGTCATTCTCGGCCGCAGGGTGTAAGGAGACC
>JANOVQ010000055.1:0-6888 GCA_031417495.1 Pseudomonadota bacterium
AGCGCGTTCCGAGTGAAGAATCGCGGCGTCGGCGGTATTAATTTGCGCGATTCCGGGTCCAGAATTCCGTTGCGCATCGAGACCACGTTGGCCGGGTCTGGATCACCGTCGACATTGCGCAGAAATGCCGGCGGCCGAATGCGGTCGCTTAGATTTGTGACCGCTTTCAGCGCGTCGCTGTGCTCGTCGACGTGCTTCTTTTTCACCGGGTTGTCTGCGGTCTCAGCGGCAAGCGCGTACAGCATTTGCCGCACGTCGGGGTTGGGGAGTTCTTGGTAGTGCGACCCAACGTACTGTTGGAATGCGCCTTGCCAGTAGTGCAGCGTTCGATCCTGCCCTTCGGTGAATTTCGCGGCGACTATCTCTCGCGCCGATTCATACGGGCGATCGAAAAGAACCTTCAGCGGCGGAGGTTCGGCGGCATCACAATCGTCGAAGTCCTCGGGCTTCGACGGTCCTCGGGGGTTTTCACTCTCGTACTTTTGCGCCTTGCGTATGTCGTCCCACAGGAACTGCATTGCGCGATCGAAGTCTTGGTGCCGTGCGTCTAGATAACGCTGCATCACGTGCTCATTGGTGGCGCACGCGGCGAGCTGGTCTTCGGGTGTCATGCCGCTCGCAGATAGCGCCACGAATACCGCCATAGCCGCTTCGGAGCGCGACGGGTAGCCGTCCACCTCATCGCTGTCCCAGTACCCTCGCAGGCGCAATGGCAGCTCGCGCGTGGCGCGCTCGTTGGCGGCTTGACCCTCTGCCTCGGTGAACGAAGGCGGCGCGCTGCGCGTGGGCGCAGTGGTGCTTTGCAGTGGCGCGAAGTGTGCCAGGTATTGGGTGAGCGCTACTGGATCGACTTCATAAGCACTCAGGCTTGCGCCGTCGAAACTCATTTGGCTGTCGCGATCCGAGCCGCTTCGAGCTTGGCGCGACACGCCACAATGTCACCGCCGCTCCAACGTTTGGTGCGATATCCAAGATCTAGGGGCGGCGACAACAGACCCTTTTTGATTAAGGAATAAATGCCGGCCTTGGAACGCAGGTTGAGATCGACAACCACCCGGTCGGCATTAAGCAATTCGTCATAGCGATTGGCGGGGGACGTTTCCATCGATGCGCTCCGATTGGTTCCAGTGCTAGGAACACTAATCGAAACGAATGGCGCACATAGACGGCCATAAAACCGGGGGTTTGTGTGCCGCCCCGTGCTAAACGCTCTTGGCGCGGGCTCTAATAGCGGCTTGGGTCAAAGTGCCGGGCTGGTTGGAGTGATGCCGCCCCGAGAAACGCATTAGCGCTTTGACGCGCTCGACTTCACCTACGCTCGGCTTTCCAGCGGGGACTTCGACGTAACTTTCGGCGCACCAGACGCGCACCCGTTTCGCGCTGGCGCCGTAACATTCGCGCACGGTTTTGTTGGGCGCGCGGTCGTCGATGTAGCCCGCCTTGACCCAGGCGACATATCTCACCGCGTCCTCGATGCCGGAGCGCGCACCGTACCCCAACCTGCGCGCTCCGGCATCGAGCTTAACGTCTAGGAGTTTCGGCAAGTGGCCGTCCATTAGATCGCGCAACGCATCACCAAGCGTGTACGCAATTTCTTTGTCGAACGTCTCGACACCACCGGTGGCATAGTCGAATAGATGATCCCGAATCGCTTCGCGGATTTTCGCCCAATCTTTCGGCTCGACCATCGCGTCGAGAAACCTTCCGCGGCTGCTCTTCACGCGAGCCATTAGCGGATCCTCGCTGTCTTGGCTTTCTTCGGAATGACGATCCCAAAAGACGGCAGCAACTGCACCGCGGTGTGCCTGACGCTGTCTATCAGATGCGCGTAATGTTTCTCGGTGATCGCGGTATCGTAATGCCCGAGATTTTCGGCAATTATCTTCATGCTCACGCCCACGCCTGCCAACGCGCTCGCATATGTATGCCGCAGTTGGTGGAACGTATAACCTTGCAATTTCGCGCGGGCGCAGGCCACTTTCATTGGCGGCAAATTGTCGCTCGGCCCCCATCCCCGGCCGTTAGCCCGTAGAAAAATTAAGGCTTCGCGCAATTTACCCACCGTCAGGCGGTCGAACAGCGCGACCCCTTCGCGCGACAACGGAACATGCCTCGCGCGACCGGCCTTGGCTTTCTCGATAAAGACGATCCCTCGCTCGGCGTCGTAGTCGAGCGCACGCAGACGCCCCAGCTCACCGTACCGGCAGCCGGTGAGCAGTGCGCCTTGGACCAAATCGCGGAAGGCGGGATCTTCACAGGCGTTGATTAGGCGCTCCGCTTCCGCTGCGCTGAGAAACTGCACGCGCGGTTGCTCCACACCCTCGAAGGGCTGGACCAGACGCCATGCGCTGTTGTCTTTCGCATGACCTAGCTTGTAGGCGCGATTGAGCGCGGCCTTGAAATACGAGAGTTCGCGATTGGCTGACACCTTTCGCGCCCGGGGATCTTTCACCTGCTGGCGTTTTCGCCCGCCGGTTGGGTTGTTTTTGGGGCGCTTGAACGCGCCTAGCTTGGCGAGGTCTCGGTGCCACTCTTCGATCTCACCGTGGGTAAGACTGGACACGCGACGCGCACCGAAAAGCGGTGTCACGTGCCGCTCTAGGCGCGCCTTAATATCCCGAAAGCTTTTCTTCTTCGCTTCAGCGTCCGCGAGGTAATCGTTAACCGCCTGTAACACCGTGTAAGGGCCGATGTGCCGCTGGCCGGTGGCAATAGCCTGTGCTTTATCAAACGCGGCAGCGACCGCCTCGCTGAACGTCAGGATGCTCTTCCCGTCCGACTCTGCGAAATCATCCGCCTGGCCTAACTCGGCCTCGACATACGGTCGCCTGCCAGCCGCTTTACCGACAAAGACTCGAACGGACCAAGACCCGCGCGTAGCGCCTCGGTAGTACAGCAGCGCAACCCCGCGTTGCAGCGTCCGCGCGTAGGGATGACGACTCACTTTCGCCTTTAGTCGGGCGGTTCGACTGTCTAGCTTCGAATCTCTTGGACGGCGCATTGGTTTCTTTCCGTAACTCTTCCGTAACTCATGGACGAGATTATATCATTACGAATGGAAACGCACGAGAGAGATTAAGGGGGTTTTAAGCCCAAATAGTGCACTTTATGAAAACGAATGAAAACACACGAAAGCGTATAAAGCGGACTCTGACTCCGCCAGTCTAGGTTCGAATCCTAGTCCCCCAGCCATTTCGATGTTCAGAGCCTTCCGCTGACGTCCGGACCATTCGCCACCGCCACCACCTCGCTGGCCTGCGCCCCGAGCATACCCATTTCGTGGATCACCCTGGTCGCGTTATCGAGCAGACATTTCGCGAAACGACGCATCAACCCAGGCACGGGCGACAATTCGCGCGCCGTTGTGCGGTCCGACCCCCTGTTCGGATTTCGAAAATATAAGCGTCGATCGTCTCTGACTTCACCAGGCCTTTTTTAATCAATAGGCTTTCCACGGCACGTACCCGTAGCGACGGACCTCACGGCAGATGCGAATACGCTACGTGCGGACTGTGGTCACTAGGCGAATGATCTTTCATAAATTACGGATCTTGTCTGAATCTGCGCGTGGTCAATCAGTCGCTTCGGGACATCGTGCGTGCCTGTCGTGGTGGTTCGAGTATAGGGGTTCCGCTATAGTCGAGCGAGAACGAACGGAGCGAAAAATATGCGCGAACGCGTCGTGATTACGGGCTGGGGCCAAGTTACTCAGCCGAAGAGCGCGACCCCACCCTACCTCGATCCGGTGGATATGATGGAGTCTGCAGCCCGCGCTGCGGGTGCCATGAGCGGCGATAATATCTTTCAGTGCATCGACACTATTCTCGTAGTGCGCACGCAAAGTCGTGCCTTGCGCGCACCCGGAGAAGAAATTGCGCGCCGTCTAGGCATCAAAGCAAAAGTCATCCGTGTTTCTGGTATTGGCGGCGAAGTCCCGCAGCATTTCGTCAACCAGGCCGCCGGCATGCTCGCACGCGGTGAATCGCAAGGTGTGCTGATCTGCGGCGCGGAAACGTTCTACCCGCGCTCGGCGGATTCCGTGCGCGGCGAAGGCACCTTACTGCAGGGGATCCCGGACGACTACGACGCCGACGATGCGGTGGGCAGCAACGAATTGGAGCAACGCCATGGTTTGACACTGCCGATTCACGGTTTTCCCCTGTTCGAAACCGCGTTGTGGGCGAAATCCGGTTTGGATCGATCGGCGTGGCTCGAACGTGTCGGCTCGATGTGGTCGCGGTTCAGCGAAGTCGCAGCCAAACATGCGAACGCCTGGTCACGCGAACCCGTGCCGCTCGAACGAATCGTTACCCCGGCACCAGACAACCGACCAATTTGCTTTCCCTACACGAAGCGCATGGTGTCTCTCGTCACCGCAGACCTCGGCGCCGCGATCGTAATGGCCACCGAACGCCAGGCTCAAACGATGACCGGCGGTGCAGCGACACCGGTTTATTTTCTCGGCGGCGCGTTCGCCAAAGACCGCCAGCGTTTCATGATCGACAAAGCAGACTACACGCGCAGCCAGGCGCTCGCCGAGATCGCGAGAAAAACGCAACAGCGCGCCGGCATACGCATCGACGAGGTGGCGGGCTTTGATTTATACAGCTGTTTTCCGTGCGCCGTGAACGTAGCGCGCGGCGAACTCGGCATCGTTGATGAGGATCCGCGACCGCTCACGCAAACCGGCGGGCTCGGATTTTTCGGCGGGCCGGGCAGTAATTACGCGCTGCACGGCATCGCGAGCCTCGCCGAGAATATCGCGAATGGAAAGCTCGATACCGGCATGGCCACCGCCATTGGCTGGTTCATGCACAAGTACGCCGCGGGGATTTATAGCGTAAAGCCCGCCGACACCGATCTCACCATCGGCGATACCGAAGATCTCGCCGATCCGGAAGCCGGCGCGCCACCGGTCGCTCAAACAGACGCGGCGAGCGGCGAAGGCACGCTCGAAACTTACACGGTCATTTATGCGCGCGACCACTCGCCGGAAAAAGCGCTGTTGTACGGCAAAACCGACGACGGTTTACGGTTTGTGGCGAATAGCGATGCGCAAGCGGATACGTTCGACTACCTGACGACGGGCAACCGCGTCGGCGCGCGGGTTGCGCTACGGTATTCACCGGCATCGCAAACCAATCGGGCGCACTTACTCGGCTGATTAAGAAGAGCGATCCAGCATGGGCGTTGACAAGCTCAAGCGAAACGGCGTACCGCAGGATTATCCGGGTCGCATAGTGCGCTTTCCCGATGGCACCAAACAATTGGTTGTCGCCGTACTCGGCGCGCAGGACCGCGATGCACGTTCGCGTACGGAATTCATCAACGCGATGACCCGGCTAGCGGCGGACGCCGACGGTCCGGCACGACTCGAGCGAGGTGAATGCGTCGATGTGAGCGGCATGCCAACGAGCGTTTTAATGGCGTATTGGCCCGAACGCGACACTTCGCAACGCTGGTGGTCCTCTGCCGCGGTGACGCGCTACTGGCGCGGACTACCGCATGACGGTGACACCGGCTACTTCCACGAACGCATGAGCATCCCGCGCGAGCGCTTCAACTATGCCGCCGGCACGGAGGACAAGCACGGCTCCGCCGCGGTCTTTGAGCTCGAAGCATGTGCGACGTTTGGCTACTGGGGGGCTTACCGCGATCGCCTGCCGGCGTCGAAAACGGACGGGTTTGAAAGTCCGCTGACGGCGGTCTCCGTGTCGCCGGACAAATATACTCGCGGACGGCGCCTGAGCGTGAGCATCCCCGACAATCTGTGTTACATCCGTGAAGGTCAGGGTTGGGGCAAGTGCGGCGCAGAGGAGCGCAAAATCTGGGACCACGAAATGAACGGCGTTATCGATAAATGGGTCGAGCGTCTCGGCGAGGACCCCGTTGCCACGGGATGCCTGAGTATTCGTGATTGCATTGAGGTAGATCCCGCAAACGGTGAAACGATCGCGCGCCGTTCTCAGATCGCGTTTCTGCTGTCGCTCGCACATATCGAACAGGCGGCGCGAACCGATCCGGCGCACCTCGCCGTGCACGGCGCCTTTGTAAAAATGTACCGCGAACCGCGCTTCACCCCGCAGATGCACGTGTGGGTGGAAATCGGTGTAATGAAGCACGACGAAGTCGATACGGAGTATGTGAACTGCCATCCGCGGACTGGATTGCTGCCGTATTTTGACACCCAGGTAGTGGCCTGAAGTCCGCAAACTGGCGGCGAGCGGTTTTCATCTTAAAAATACCCTGGGCGACGGGTTGTTCCAGCTACTTGGTCACGCCGTTGAAGTGATGCTCGGCTTCGCGAACCACGTCGCTAGCTTCATCTCGACCTGTTGAACGATTCCGATAAAAATGATCGAGCTGTTCGTGCCGTCGAGCGGTTTTATTTTCGTTTTTAGCTCATTCCGACGCTGATATTCGTCTCGTCACTTTCAGTGACTCGGATTGAGCGCGGATTGGGAGCGGATTGAGTGTCTACTCTCAGAAATAGCAGGTAGCGGCAGCGGTCATTGACAACTAATGTAGTGAATGGCGGGGGTGTGGCTTATGGGGTCGGTAGCCGAGTGATCGGTTTGCTCGCTCTGAAATGCCGCCCCCGCCGCCTTGCATCGTCCGTAGGGTCGAACGGGATGGTGCCAATCACGCGTTGATGTGGCTGAGTGAGTAGACGAGACCAGCGGATGATTTCCCTAAAACAGGAGGGCGAAACGCTGACGCTCTCTCAAGTTGCATACAACGCCGTGTAATTGGTATTCGCCGGATTCGAGACCACGCGCAACGCCATCGCCGGAGGCGTACTTGCTTTCGTGGAGAATCCGGGACAATTGGCCTTGATGCGCGAAGATCCGAAACGCTTGCGCCTCGCGATTGAAGAGATCATTCGGT
>JANOVQ010000056.1:0-2948 GCA_031417495.1 Pseudomonadota bacterium
CCACCGGATGAGGCGGCGGGTCGGCGCGCGCCCCCCGCGCACGCGGGCCGTGTTTGGCATAAGCGCCGCGGGGGCGGTAACGGAGCATTTCTTGGATTAAATGCTCTGTGGTAGCGCAGACCTGTCCCCTCTTCCGGTGGCGCGCGGCACGGTGGACGCTATTTCCGCTTCGCTATTTAGGTGGGCGCTCCATGCGGCAGGATTTCGATCCGATTACGACCGTTGGTTTTTGCGCGATATAGCGCCTGATCGGCGGCGCGTAACAAATGCCTGGCTGAGCCCCGCGGCGCGAGATCGCTGAGTCCGATGGACATTGTGAGATTGAGGGAACCGACAGTCGTCGCCAGTGCAGTACGCTCAAACCCGCCGCGAAATTCCTCCGCTGCGCTCCAGGCGTCTTCCAGGTTCACACCGGGCATCAGCACCGCGAATTCCTCACCGCCAAAACGCGTGGCAAGTCCACAGTTGCGCATTGAATTGGCGAGGCGCAGGCCGACGATACGCAACACCTCGTCGCCCAGCAGATGGCCATGTTGATCGTTGAGACGTTTGAAGTGATCAATATCGATCATCATCAAACTGAGTGGGAGCTGCGTGGCCAGGCATTGCTGGCATTCGCGCAGCAGCACTTCATCGAGCCAGCGCCGGTTATAGAGTCCGGTAAGCGAATCGATGCGGGCGACTTTGGCCGAATGCTGTTCGGCGTGCAGGCTGGTGCGTAAGCGGTCGGTGGTATCGCGCACGCGTCCGCAGAGGACGGTGAGCAGGTTGCAAGCGAACGGATGGCAGCGCCGAATCAGCGTCCACAGGACTTCTTCGTCGATCACCAGCAAACGTGAGGGTTCAAGCGCAATCACATTGGCGGCTACCGCGCGTTGAGTAAGGATCGAGAGTTCGCCTACACAGGCACCGGCGCCGAAGGTGGCGATCGGCGTGTTGGACACCCCATCTAAAATGACCTGCAGGCGGCCACTCACGATTTGGTACAGCGCGTGATTCTCACGTCCTTCCACCAACACGGACTCGTGGGCATTTACATTGACTATTTCGCAACGCGCGACGAGTTCTGCAATCTCGTTGAAGTCGACATTTTGAAAAACATCGAGGTGGCCATAAGCATCTGCGAGGTATTCGCCTCGCGCACTGGTTCGGAGTTGGATGACGGAAGCCATTGAGGGACGGTGCGAGTGCGTGGCGCCTTAGGCCGCTGCCGCTTCGCGAGTGTATTCAGTGCCCAGATTCTCCATCAAGGCATCCAGATCATTGGGGGTGAGATCCTCGGCTGTGCCGGGGTCCCCCAGGTCGAGATCGAGCGCGATAATTTCGCCTTCATCCTCGAATATATCGCCGGTGGGTGGGGGCGGCGCGGTGGTATCTGATGCCGCGACGACGGCGACTGGCGCGGACAAATCTTCGTCGTCAATACTGAGCAGATCGTGCGTAGCGCTGGCGGGTGCAGCCGCGACCGCGGCGCGCTGCGCCTGCTGTTCCTTGTGAAAGGCCGCGTTGTACTCGTTCATCAATTCGTCGAGCACCCGTTTGGTGTTCGAGAGTTCCTCGTTGAGCACCGAGTTGGCAGTTGCCAAGGTCTCCACGGCGTCCGCGCTCACCATGTTTTTTGGCGTCAGGCGGAGCCAGGGTGCCACGACCTTGGTTAATTCTGCGGGGACATCTTCCAGAGTTTTGCCGCCGCGTCCGAGATGCACGCCGATCATCGCGTTGTAGAACGCGCGTTCACGTTCAATGAAATCAGAGACCACCCGTTCGGTTTCTGCAGCCTCGAATTGGTAGGTTTCCGAGATGATCGCAGACAGGGCTTCACGCCGTACGTCGGTGGTTGCTTCCACTTTATTGACGAGACCCGTGATTTCCGTCGTCTGGGTTTTTTCCGTGTGGCGACGACGACGCAATCCGACCAGGAGCAGCGCGCCTGCGATGCCCGCAAATTCCACGAGGAGAATCAACAAGCCAACTTCGAGTGAGGTGGTCAAACTCATAAAGAGAGCCCTTTCTTCGGTAGACCGCGGCGGCGCAGCGCAAACCACAGTCCGCCAAAGACGCTGCCGAGGCCCACGTTACCCACTGCGACCACGCTGGCGACGGTCCCCCACTTGAGAGTGGGCGCCGCAGACGCTGGTGCCGCCGGTGCAGACGGCGTGGCCGCGACAGGCTTTTTCGTGCCATCGCCAAAGGTAATGGTGATGGGATCGGGTTTGAACTTAATCGCGCGGGAGGCCTGGGTTTCGGCGAACACCCACGGCTGCATCACGTAATCGCCGGCTGCTGCGGCCGGCAGCTCAAGCGTAATTTCATTGCCATCCAGCGCCGGCAGATCCAGCACCCGTGGCGCCGTATCCGGTAGCTTGAGTTCGAGCAGGCCTGAAAAAGAACTGGGGACGATGACTTCCGGATCGCCTTTGATCGTGAGGTGAATGACCCGCGCACCGGCGTCATCTTTGGCGGTGTCCGCGCTGAAGGCGAAGGGTGGGCCGTTAATCTTGAAGCGGCGATGCCGCTCGCGCTGAAACGTCCCGCCATCTGCACGCACGATGAGTTCGTAGTCCCCCGGTGTGGCGTCGGGGGTGACGGCCCCGCTGAAGTTACTGGCGCTGGCATCAAACGGCAAAGTGGTGAGTTCGCTCGCACCGTTGGCGCCAGCGGCCGCGGCATCAACTTTGACGAGTTTTAGAAAGTCGGCGCGCGTTAGCGGTGCGCCCTGTTCAAGCAGCCGGGCCGTGATCGATAACGACTCACCCGGCATGAGGTTGGTGGGAAGTTCGCCCACCTCAAGGCCGAGATCGGTCACGATTAATGCGCGGTTATCGGGATCTTCAGGCGCGTTGAACGACCAGTCACCGGCGCGTGGGGCAGTCACGGTGACTAGGTCATAGCCGGTTTCGTGTTGCCACGCGACCGCGACGCCAGCCTGCGCCTGCGTGAGTCGCGTG
>JANOVQ010000057.1:0-41248 GCA_031417495.1 Pseudomonadota bacterium
ATGAAGCGCAGCCAACCGCGCGCTCGCTCATCGAGCCGAGGAAAGGAATTGGATTGCATGGACGGGCTCCGTTAGCTGATCAGGCCAAAACCTTGCACTCACCACATCGGGACGGATTCACCAGCCGAGCCACGGATCATCGTCATTTTTGCGCGTTGCCGATGAGCCATGTGCCAGTTGGGGTCGAGTTCAGTGGCCGGCGGCTCTCGGATGATTCGAGCAGAGACCTTGCCGTGAGGTCCTGGTGCGACATAAGCCTCCGGCAGCGGCACCGGCAGCGGTCGCGTGCGACCGATCGGCAAGACAAAACGCGTCAAGCCATAGAACCACAGGACGAGTACCGCATTTCCGGTGTACTGCGCCTGGCCCGCAAGCAGCGCGTGCACAATCCTGCCAATTGCATGCGGCGAAACCAACGCAAGCCAGCCCTCGCGGGCGTTATCGAAGCATAGATTCAAGGTTGGCGCGGTCGCCGCGCCGGCCCGGGAACTGACGGCGCGTGGCGCGAATACGTAATGGTGAAAAACGCCCTCGACGCTCCCGATCTGGACTGTCAGCTCGCGTGTCACCTGGCGGCGAAAGGATGCGCTCAGGCGGCACGCGAGCGTCATCCCGATGCCTAAGGCCCAGAGCGTCAGCCTGAACAGGCTCCTGTCCAGCCAACCACGTGGATTATGCGAATGCATTTTTTCCCCTGCTGGTAACCAAGCATTTTCTGGTTGCTGTTGAATACCTGGCTTAAACCCTCAGCCAAGGTCGGAAGCACACAACGCGTGATGACTTCGTTTTGATGTCGGTGGGCTTGTGGTCGACGATCGCCAAGGCGACCGGCGGATGCGCCAAGCCCAGCTGGCTAAATGTCGTCGCTGCTTCTGAGTATGACATGCGTGTTATTGCGCTTTTTTTCTCGCGAGCGTAACGGGGATCTACCGGTGATAGCGAAGTCCTACCCTACAACGACAATTCAGGCGTCTCTAATTCTATCCCTGCCCGTGTGGTGAAGGATCAACGGCCGCTGCGCCGATCAGGGGTAGGAATCGGGGCTTGCCCTTGGCATTGCGATACTGCCGTGCTATGCAGCGACCTCGGCACCCGAACTGCAGCGCCTGACGCGACTGGTGCCATTGCGCGAGCCATGGCTGGTCGCAGAACGTAATACGCGAGCGCATGCTCTTTCTAAATTGATCTCTAGGGGGTTCTGATGTTCTTGCGAAACCGGTGGTATGTGGCGGGCTGGACAGATCAGTTCAGTCGCGAACTGACCACGCGCACGATTCTGAATGAGCCCATCGTGTTTTATCGCACGATCCAAGGCGAAGTGACTGCGCTCGCTGATCGTTGTCCGCACCGGCTGACGCCGTTGTCGCGCGGCCGGCTCATCGGCAACGCCCTGCAATGCGGCTATCACGGTCTGGTGTTGAATGCCGATGGCAAGTGCACACGCATGCCGACTTCCGCCACGGTGCCGGAGTGGGCCCACGTGAAGCGCTATCCGGTCGCCGAATTGGACGGCTATCTTTGGATTTGGATGGGCCGCGCCGAGCACGCGGACGTCAGTCTGATCACGCGCTTTCCGTGCAACACCGATCCGCGATATGCCCTGGCACGGAGTGAGATTCGCATTCATGCGCACTACCAATTGATCATCGATAACCTGCTCGATCTAAGCCACGCCCAGTATTTGCACGCCTACTCGCTCGGCAATCAGGATTTTCATCGCGCCAAGAGCGTGGTCACGGTCGAAGGCACCACGGTATATGACCGTCGTACCTGTCATAACACCACCGCACCCGCGGCCTTCGAACATATCCTTGGCGCTGGTAAGCAGATCGACTTTTGGATGGATGCGCGGGTGACGCCACCCGGTGAGTATTACCTTGAGGTGGGCACCACACCGGTCGGACAGTCGCGCGCGGCGGGCGGCGGAATATTGTCCCCCCAGATTTTGACGCCAGAAACCGCCACGTCAACGATGTACCACTGGACGGTCTGCCGCGACTATGACCTGGAGAACGTCGCGCTCACCACTTTATGACGTGAGGCCGTGATCGCCGCGTTAGTGAACGATCAGACGATGATTGAGGCGCAGCAACAGGCGGTGGGCAGTCATGACATTATCGGTCACGGCGATCATGTGGTGGTGGCGGACGAGTCGGGTGCCGCCGCCTGTCGCATCGTTGAGCAATTACTGTTGGCCGAGCGCGAACTGACTGCGGCCGCCGCTTAAACGGTGGTCTGAAATCTCCTACCAAGGTGCGGAAAACCATGATTTCGCTGGACGAACTTCGAGCCGAGGACCTTTCTTGCTCAAAGACGCGCCAGCAGGGCACGTGCTGGATTAGAAAACGGCGGCACTCATCGGCAATGCGCTGCGCATTTCGGTGACCACTCTCGATGGCGCTGAGGCCGAGATTTATGCCAATCGCGCGCTCGATGCCGGCGCCACCGGACCGCAGCTGCATGAGGCGCGCCAAATAAAGAAAATTATGGACGCGGTCCGTGGGCAGCGACCGCTATTGGGATGCCATGGAAAACGAAGTACCGGGGTTCTCGACGCGCTGCCTGGACTGTCGCCGGAAGCGTTTGAAGCCTTCTTCGTTTACTGCGCGGTGCCCTGGAAAACGAGCGCGCTCGCGGCCTTGACCAAGGAACTCATTTCCATGGCACTCGATGCTGCACCTACTCAACGTTACGCGCCGGGCATGCGCCTGCAGCTGGCCAATGCGCTGCGCCTGGGCGCGGGTAAGACGGCAATTCGACAGGCCCTGGACATCGCGGTGTTCGCTAGCAACGATGCGAAGTCGGGGTGGCGACGCTGACTTTGGCGCAGGTGCGCCGTGGCGCGGAATTCCTGTTCACCCCGTATTGCGCAACCCCGCCGCCAACCCATTAATCGAAATCAGGATCCCGCGCTGCAGACGCTCGATGCCAGGATCGCCGGCACGCCGGTCGCGGTAACGGCGCATTAATTCGACCTGCAGATGGTTAAGCGGATCAAGGTAGGGAAAGCGGTGTGCGATGGAGCGCGCGAGCGCGGGATTGGACTGCAATCTTTGCGCTTCGCCGGTGACCAGCGCTAGTGCTCCTTGCGTGCATTGCCATTCGGTTTGGATCAGACCAAAGATCTTTTTGCCGAGGCGCTTGTCGGTCACGAGTTCGACATAGCGTGCCGCGATGCCGAGATCGCTCTTGGCCAGTACCATGTCGAGATTGGACAGCAGGGTTCGGAAAAATGGCCACTGCTTATGCATCTTTCGCAGCAAGGCGAGGTGCGCTTTGCGCTTTTTTGCATCCCCGCTGAGAAAACTCTCGAGCGCAGAACCAAAGCCATACCAACCGGGCAAGGCCACGCGACACTGACCCCAACTGAAGCCCCACGGAATCGCGCGCAGATCTGCAATTTCGCGCGAGGCCTTGCGCGCGGCTGGCCGTGAACCAATGTTGAGTTCGGCAATTTCCCCGATGGGAGTCGCGCTAAAGAAATACTCGGTAAAGCCCGGCGTTTCATACACGAGCTTGCGATAAGCGGCCATGCTGAATTCGCTTAACTGATCGGCTGCCGCTAAGAAGGCGGGCGGCGCGCTCTGCGTGGGACTCAGCAGCGTCGCTTCGAGGGTGGCCGCGACCAGGGTCTCCAGATTGCGCAGGCCGATTTCGGGATGCGCATACTTCGAGGCGATTACCTCGCCCTGTTCGGTCAATCGGATCTGGCCATTCACGGTGCCGGGCGGTTGGGCCAGGATGGCCTGGTAACTGGGGCCACCACCGCGGCCCACGGTGCCGCCGCGGCCGTGGAACAGGCGCAACGTGATGCCGTGGGTATGACCGAGTTCAGCGAACAATTCGACGAGCGCAATTTCGGTTCGATACAACGCCCAATTGCTGGTGAACATGCCGCCATCTTTATTGCTATCGCTGTAGCCGAGCATGATGTCCTGCTCACCACCCGAGGCCTGCATCATCTCGGTTATCCCGGGCAATGCATAAAATGCGCACATGATCGGCGCAGCCTGGCGGAGATCCGCAATCGTCTCAAACAGCGGCACTACAATCAGATCGGTCACCGCCAAATCACCAAGAGCGCCGCGCATCAAGCCGGCTTCTTTCAACAACACCAACACTTCCAGCAAATCACTCACCTCCTCGGTGTGCGAGATGATGTAGTGGCGCAACGCCTCGCGACCGAAACGGTCATGCAAGATGGCCGCCGCGTCAAAGATCGCGAGCTCGGCGAGCGCGTGAGCGCTATAGCGTGCCGTGCGCACGCGCAAGGGTCGTGCTTCGTCCAATAAACGAAGCAGCAGCGCTCGCCGTGCCTCCTCGCCAAGCGCAGCGTAATCCGCTTCGATCTTCGCGACCTTCAGCAATTCGACGATAACCAACTCGTGTTGATCGGAGCTCTGGCGCAGATCGACGGTGGCGAGGTGAAAACCGAACACCTGCACCGCCCGCATCAACGGGGCCAGGCGTGGCGCGACCAGGGCATCGGCGTGATGGGTGCGCAGGGAAGTCTCGATGAGCTGCAGATCGGCAAGAAATTCGCTGGCTGCGACGTAGGGATTCTGTGGCGCCACGGCGTGGCGCAGTGCCTCGGTGCCGGTCAACGCCTGCAGAGTCGCGGCGAGGCGCGCATAAACCCCGATTAATGCACGACGATAGGGCTCATCTTCACGGTGCACATTCTTATCCGGCGAACGTGCGGCAAGCGCCTGCATCTCAGCCGTCACTGCACACAGAGTGGCGGACATCGACAGCTCAGCACCCAATTGATGGATTTCGGCCAGATAAAAGCGCAGCGCCGTTTCGCTCTGACGCGCCAGCGCCATGTGTAAGGTTTCCGCTGAGACGTTTGGATTGCCATCGCGATCGCCGCCAATCCAGTTCCCCATGCGAAAGAAGGTCGCGATCGCGTGACCGGGCAAGGCTGTTTCAATCTCGCGATACAAGCGCGGGATCTGGCGCAGGAAGGTGGTTTGATAATAAGACAGCGCGTTCTCGATTTCGTCCGCCACCGCAAGCTTGGCGGTGCGCAGCATGCGGGTTTGCCAGAGCTGCGTCACTCGCGCGCGCAGCAAAGCTTCGTTCTCGGCAAGTTCACGCACGGTGCGCAGTTCGTCGCGCGCACCAATCAATTGGGCAATGGCGTGCGCGGCGTCGAGGATGCTCTTACGCTGCACCTCGGTCGGGTGCGCAGTGAGCACTGGCGCGATGTAGGCGTGCTGCAAAGTGCGTGCGATATCGACGGCACGAATATCCGCCCGCGCGAGGCGCTTGAAACAAAAAGCCAACGAGCCTTCTTGTCGATGCGCCTGGCGTTCGTGATGCGCACGGCGCCGCACGTGGTGGCGATCTTCTGCAATGTTCGCGAGATGCGAGAAATAACTGAAGGCGCGGATCACACTGACGGTTTGATCACCGCTCAGATTCTTCAGCAAGCGATTCAGCGCACGTCCGGCCTGAGTGTCACGCCTGAGCCGATACGCGACTGAGAGCTGGCGCACGCGCTCGATCAGCTCGAACGCGTCCTTCCCCTCTTGCTCCCGGATCACTTCACCGAGGATCCGCCCGAGCAGGCGGATATCTTCAATCAGCGGCAGATCCTTCCCGGCAGTAGTGGCCGACCGGGGCGCCGGGGCGCGGGGCATGCGTTGCTCGCGAAGCCCTTAAGGGTGCGGTCCCCAGGGCGCTGCCGTCAGCAGTTTGACTTCTTGCGACACCAGCAATGGCCGAAACTTGGGCGCGAAGCCTTCCATGAAATCGGGGTTGGCGTACAACGCCGCCCAATGCGCCCGGCGCTCCGCGTCGTCATTGAACCTCCAGAGATGAATGAGTTGATTGATGGTGCCTGTGTCCGCTTGGAAATAACCCACCAGCTTTTTATCCAGACCGCTTTTCTGCAGCACTGGATAACCGATTTCGGTATAGAGCTTGACGGCTTCCGCCATCTTGCCGACCTGCAGGGTGTAAGTGCGCATTTCGTAGAGTGTCATTGATGAATCTTTCAAGGTTGGGAGAGTTTCGTTTTATCACGAAGCGATAACTCAGGGACAGTTTACCAATTACATCTTTCGTCTCGCTGGCTTCGCGCCCGCGGGCGAGGGTCTGTCTTGAAAATCCGTAAACTGTCCCTGGTTTCCTGGTTTCCACTACTCCGACGCCGGCCCGCGCCAAGCCTTGATCTGCGCACGCTTCGATTTGTCTTCCAGGCGCCGTTCCTTGGAGCCCTTGGTCGGCCGCGTTGGCTTGCGCTTCTTGGGTAACACGGCGATCGACAGGATAAGCGCCACTAACCGTGCACGCGCGTCCTCATGATTCTGCTCCAAACTGCGGAAGCGTTGCGCTTTGATGATGACCACGCCGTCGCCGGTGATCCGGCGATCGCGCAGCGCGAGCAGGCGGGTCTTGAATTCGTCCGGCAACGACGATGCCTTGATATCGAAGCGCAGATGTACGGCAGTTGAGACTTTATTGACGTTCTGACCGCCGGCACCCTGCGCACGCACCGCTTGGGTACTCAGTTCATTGTCGGGAATGGCCACTCGCGCGGAGATACGCAGCACGAAAAGCTAATTCCCTATTACCACGACTTGGCGGGTGAGGGCGCCACGTGCCGCTTCTCGTGATAGGGCGGCAACTAACATAATGGACCGCTCCAATTGGAAGCTGGCGAATCGCCTTGCGCGCGCTTCACTTGCACACCCATCGATACGCATTAAAAGCGGGATGCCTTGAGGCCCGTGGCAGACTACTGCCCACCCCAGGGGTGATCCACGACATAGCGCCAGCGACCGTCCGTGTGGCGGCGCACCACTTCAGCGGTGCGACCGCTTAATTCGAGCGCCTTACCGTCGGCGTCAAAGCCTTGCAGGCGCCATTCGTTGCTGAGCAGCGCGAGGTCCCCATTGCGCGCAGCGTAGCGCGTCTTGAGTTCTAGATTGCGGCCCACCGCAAGGAACCCGCCGAGCGCCGCACGAATGGCGGCCTGGCCAGCGTGTGTAGTGCCATCGGCGAGGACCATCGTGGCGTCGCTTTCGTACAGGGCGACGAGTCCCTCCAGATCGCCGGCGCGAAAACAACGCAGAAAATTGTCGTGCGCGGATTCCGGTTTGAATTCGTCCATCGTGGCTCTCCTTTCTTTGCGCTCACTCAATCGCGGCGATCACTTCGATCTCGATCAACAGCTCGGGGGTCACCAGAGAGGTCACACCGACCATGGTGCTGGCGGGGAACGGCCCGTCGCCGAGATACTTGCGACGCACCTCGCGCACCTCGGCAGCTTTCTCCGGGGTAAGGTTAACCACATAGGTGACGAGCTTGAACACGTCGCTTAACTTCGCGCCGGCAGCGGCCAGTCCGGCACTCAGGTTGGCGTACACCTGCTCGGCTTGGCGGCCAAGGGAGCCCTTGCCGACCAGTTCCCCGGCGGCATTGAAAGCCACCTGACCTGCAAGATAAATTTGGCGCCCGCCACTGACCACTGCGACATGCGAATACCCAGTGGGCTTTGCAAGCGTGGGCGGACTGATGAATTCTTTGTTCATGGACATTCTCCATTGTGCGGCAGGAACGTGGAGTGTACGCGCGCGACTACCGCTGCGTCAGCGGTAGGCGTTGGTGACCTCCAAGCATTTAATTGCGAAGCTCTCGACGTGCGACCAGGCGGCGACGGAGTCCCGCTTCGTTGTGGGGGCTGCGGGTTAATCGAGCCGGAAGCTACGGCAACCGTCCGGCGCTGACCATGCGTCCGTTCAAAATCGTTGGTGCCAGCCAAACGACGAGATCGTCGTACTCGCAGAGCGGCGTGGCTTCGGTCGCGTTGTCCGCACAGCCATTGGTGCCGCGTGAGTAGGTGCGGGACATGAAGACGGCGTCACCGTCGGTGTTCTCTAATTCATCGGCGCCGGCGGGCGCCTGTAGGACTGCCCCATTGGTCGTGTGCGCACCGAAACCATTGCGGCCGTGGGAGAGGACCACGGCGGGTAGGCCGGTCGCGTAAGCCGCGAGTTCAAATTTGCCTTCGTGGGCGCCGTTAGTGGCCGGATTATCGCCTCGACTATGAACTTCTAAAGATCCCTTTGAACAAAGATCGAAATGTTTTGGCGACACCGAGTCTCCGTTACAAAGACCGTCCGGGTCGGGGCTCGTGAAGGCTGGGCTAGAGACGGCGTAGGTAAAGCGATTACCCCAGGCATCACCCGCGGCGACACCGAGTTCGCTTGCCGGCAGAAATCCAACCGCCACCGATCCGCCTGCGACATTGCACTTGGCGCTGGTTAGATCGAGTGGATTGAAGGGGGGATCAGAAAGACCGTCGCCTGTCGTGTCTGGACACGGCAGGCGACGATTAGTCAACGCGTAGCCATAGAGCGCGTCTACGATCTGCTGCAGCGTTTCTTGTGTTTGTCGTCGATCACGCGCCTCAAGCTGGGTTTCAAGCGGACCAAACAAACCCGCGATCATCAGACCCAAAATGAACAGCACCACGGTGATTTCCAGCAACGTGAAACCACGGCTGCGAGATTTATTTATCGTCATCGACGTCGAGTATCCGGACACGATCATTGAACTCCGTGGACGCATCTGTTTGTTCGAAGACGTCATCGCCGTTCGCGTTGTCGGCCTCAAAATAGTCGCCGAGGGTGGTGCCCGGTCGAACCTGCGGTACGGGTTGCTTGAGTGCCGTGCCGGCACTCAAGATCACCGCACCGACGTAGCGCGGTACTGGTTCGGTACCGGCGCGTGACCTGTTAACGGTCAGGCAAGCAGGGTTTGCGTCGGTACATTCGCCAGCGGGTTCACTAGCCGGTGCAAAGCCAGAACCAAACGCCACGTACAGCAGACGATGCCAGTCATTCGCGACTAACCACTGCGGCAGCTCTCCCGGTGATGGATGACTGACCTCATCGATTTTGGCGTCGTCGTCGATTTCCAGATCGAAGGGCACGCCGCTAAGCTCGAAGGAATCGACAGTCATGCCGGTGACGAGCTTCAGAACGCTGGTGCTCGCCGAATTCTCCACGCCCGGCTGCTCGTCCTTTAATTGAATCTCAGCTGCCATGCCTGGCCCCAGGTTGCCAGCGTTGAGTGAGAATTTCTGGCGGCGCGTGACATCGGCGGTTGGTGGTTCGATGGTATAGGGCCAATTCGTCAACACGACAGTGTAAGTCCGACGCCAAAGCGTCCCCGCTGGGTCCGGCGCTTCACGCACGGCGCGACAGCTCAATTGGTGTCCAGCCAGTGCTTTGCACAGACCAGTCGCGGTCCATTCTCCGCCCTTGGTACCGAGCACCGCCCCGTCTGTCGGGGCGGGTATTTTGCATTCAACCAGGGTGTCGCGCAGACAGTCATCCGGCGCCGGCGCAGCGCCGGTATTGGTCACGCTACCGCTGCCAGGAATAGACCAACGCAAACTGAAATTGGCTTCGAAGGCAAAGGAGTTGGCGTCCAAAGTATACGGATTACCAGGGTTCGTTGCGGTGCCCAATTCAATTTGACGCAAGGGCAGTAGACCTTGGCGCTGGCCGGGCTGTCCGTGAAACGCGTTGTTGGTTGGATTGGAAAACGGACTAAGCCAGGGATACCTGGTGTGCGCGTCCACATATCGCGCTAACGCGTTGCGCACATCGTCCAACACTCGCTTCTCGACCAGGGCCATCAACTGCTGGCGGGTGATCGCGAGAACTTGATCGTTATGCGAACCATCGCTTTGGGTACTGAAGCATTCATCACCGGCACTCGCATTCTGTCCCTCAAGATAATCATCGATAAAGTCCGCAGTCGGATAAGGAAGCTCGGATCTTTTTTGGTCTGCGAGGGCCGCCCCCGGCGCAATCACAAGCGCCACAATGTCATCTCCCCCGGGCGCGCAGCGGTCAAGACCAAGGGTGCCGGGAACGTCACTATTAACGGATTTTTTGGGGTTGTTGCGGTAGTTGTTCGAGACCGCGTACCACAGCCGCGCGCCACTTCCGTCGCGGGCCTCGGGGACGTCCAAGGTGTGCCAAGGAAACATTCCTGTCTCGGTTTTGCTCGATTTTGCGCACGGCGGATCTGCCTGGCCGGGATTAGTATCTGCTTGCAAATCTGGACAGGGGAGAAGACCGGGGCCTGCTGCAAGATCGTGGATCTCTGGATTATCTGGATAGCGCACCGCATATCCCAACAAGGCCTCGCGTGCCGCGTTCAACGCGAGCTGTGTGGTGAGTTCGGCGCTTGCAGGGCCCGAGGATGCCTGGTTCAACGCGCGGAGCAGGAAATACGCACCCGCACTTAACAAGATGAGCAGGAACAGGAGCGTGACAATGCCCTGTTGCGCCCCGCAACCAGCGCGCCTAAGGGGTCTCGCGGGGCGCAATTGCAGGGGCTTCGCGCACTTCAGCGCGTATGGGATCGAAGACCTGACCCGCCTTTACCCGACGGCCCGGCTGCGTGGCATCGAGCGCGATGTCAATCGCGGCAGGGCCGAGCCGAATCCGCGATTGCGCGGCGCCGGGAATTTGTGGATGCCGCGCATCCTGTGGCTTGCCATTCATCCATACCGTGCCTGGTCCTCGCGAGCGCGTCACGATACCGTTGACGGTCAGTGCCGGGATTGGCGGTGGTGCGGACTCTGTTTCCGCCGCCGGCAATTGCGCGATCTCACGCGGTGAAAGTGCGACCGGCGGCGGCACCTTCGCGACCACGCGGGCCGCCTCCAGACTCGCGCGCTCTTGCGGGGTAAAGAAAAGCCTGCCGAGATCGTCGGCGCGCGTGACGCTGCCTGAACACAAGCCGAGCAGGAGCCCCGCACAGAGCAGTCGCGTGCTCACAATTGCACCTTCAGATCGCCACTCCGATCCAGCGAGAACCAGCGCAAGAGGCACTCCGCGCGCAGCTGTGCCTCGCTGGTATCGAGTGTGCTTCTAAGGCCGCCTTCGCGCGTCACTTCGCAACGCTCCACGCTGAAAAGTCCGGCGCTGTCGCGCGCCAGGGCCGTGAGTAGGCGCGTGAGATCTCCTTCGTGGAGCAGACCTAAACTGAGCTGCATGTCACTGACATTCACCTCGAACGGGCCGCTCTCGAGCGCGATCTCTGGCTCGTAGCGCTTTTGCGTGTCGATCCGATAATCGATTTTCGGGACCTGTAGGGCCGTGCCCGCGGCGCGCAACGCCTCAACCCAGCTCAGGCGCCGTTCTTGTCCAATGACGCCGCGCGCATAGAGTTGTTTGAACGCGGGGTATTGTGCCTTGATCACGCGCTCCTCATCATCCACTGCCAAATAGTGGCGACTCGCCTCGCGAAAGCGCGCGAAATTTGTCTGGTAATCGCGGTTCATTTCACGCCAGAAAAAATTGCTGGCGGTGAGCATGCCAGCGGCGAATAGCGCGCAAATCAGGAGCACGCCCAGCACGCCGCGCAGCGCACGCCATTCAACCTGCCTGTTGCGCACGCGCGACCCCCAGAATGATGCGTAAAGTGAAGGCCGCCGTTTGGCCTGCCGAGTTAGCGTTGGCGGAACCGGCGACACTGGCCGTTGGACTCAAATCGAGTGGGTAGCGTTTCACTTCCACTGCCTGCACCTGCGCCGTGGCGCGCAGCCGCGCGGCGAGGGCATCGATCGTCGCCATCGCCAGGCGATAGTCGCCAGCAAAGTCCGCGAGATGCGCTTCCAGATCAGTAATTGCATAGAACGCGTAGGCGGAGGAGCGCTCGATTTGCGGCTTGCTGTCGGTTTCGCGCGGGTGCGCCGGATCGCGATTGGGATCGAAGGCGCGGTACCAGGACAATTTATCCACCGTCACTTGCGGCGTCTCGCTGAGCGCCGCGCCTAATATTTGCCAAGAAGGCACCGGCGAGGCTTTTAGCGTTTCTAACTGGGTCGCGGCGCTGACCGCAGCCTTGATCGCTGCTGCGTCGACTACGGTGGGTGGCAGGCCACGTCGCGCGAGCGCAAAGCGCTCCTGATAAAACGTCGCTTTCTGGGCCGCGTCCTGACTCTGCTGCTGCAGACCCATGGCATCGATGAAACGCAGTGCGCTCCAGCCGGCGCTGCCCACTAACAATAACAAGCTAGCGACAAGCAGCGCGATTTTCGCTTGATGCAGTTTAAAGAAACGCGTCTCGTGGCGCTGCGCGTAATGGGCGGACGGGGTGGCAGTCAACAGCAACTGCGCAAAAATCGCGTCGCTAAAGGGTGATGCCACAGTCGCCGGCAAACCGAGGCGCTGCGCCAGTTCGGCGTTATCCACCAGAAAGTACTGCTCGCCCTCCGTGTTATGACAGTGCTCGGCCAGTTCTTCCAGCAACGCACCGTGACTCAGAATGTAGATCGCAAGCGGACTCTCGCGCGAGACCAGGGCCAGGCTGTTGAGATAGCGGCGAAGTTTGGCCAACTCGGCCAGGACGTACGTGGCATAGGGCACCGAGCCGAGCCGCGGCATCTGGGCGAGACGGCTGATCTTCAACTGGCCATCGCGATAGAAGGTCTGACGCAAACCGCTGACCTGCTGCACGCTGATAAACAGCACGTTGCTGGCCTGCGCTTTGATTTTAGGTAGCAGGCCCGCGCTCAGCACCGGCAGCGAATAGATGCCGATCAACGGGATCCCGTGTTTGACCAGCTCCTCGATCCAGGGCGAGAGGCTCTCCGGTTTAGTCAGCGCGGTCAGCAGTACGCGATCGTCGCGCCGACCCTCGCGTTCGCGGCCCTGATCAAGGGCTAGACAATAAGGCGTGCCGCGAAACATGCGCGCGTATTTGCGGCCAAGCACCGAGGCGCGATCCCTCCCGCGCACATGCGGAATAGTGTCTTGTCGATATTCCTCCTCCACCACATCAACCAGCACATAGAGTGGACTCGGCGGCGCACTCTCCAAATACGTCGCAAAGGCGGCCCAGCCACTTTCGCCAGCCGTGAACTCATAGGCGTTTTGCAGGTGCCGTCCCGCGCCGAGAAAGAGCAACGCGCGATCCGCCGCAATCAGCAGGACTCTGGCCTCACCTTGCAGTGCCTTCATCTTGATTCCTGTACGCTGACTAAACCCTGGCGGGCTTTCTTCTGCGTTTCGTTAAAACTTAATCTTCGTGAACAAGTCATAGATCGGCCCCAAAATCGACGACATAATCCACAGCACAATCGCGCCCAGCAGGATGGTCACCAGCGGCAGAATCAAGGTCTGTAGTTTAGTGACCGATTCGCGCACGTCCCGCGTGAAGAAATACGTGACGTTATTCAGTGCATCCTCCAGGGCGCCAGTGTTTTCGCCGACACGCAACATGCGTATTACCAAGGGCGGAAACAAGCCCGTCGCGGCAAAGCTCGCGCTGATCCCGCCGCCATCCGCGATCATTCGACCGGCGTCGCGCAGCGCCACGCGAATGGCGCGATTGTCGGCGACTTCTTCGCCGGTGCGAATACATTCAAGCACCGTAATGCCCGAGGTGTACATGATGGAGAACACGCTGCACACCCGGGTCACGACGATTTTCCGCAAAATAGGACCGACCAGGGGCAGGCGCAGCTTGAAGGCATCAAATTTCTGCGCAAACTCCGGATTAACGCGCAGCGCGACGAGCAGCACGCTCACCACCAACGGTGGCACGCTCACCACCACATACCAGTAATTCGCGAGCAGGCTTGAAGTTGCGATAAGCGCGCGGGTCTGTAGCGGCAGGACCTGCCCCATCGTATGCAGGAACGACACCAACTGAGGCACGACATAAATCATCAGGAAAATCAGCACACCGAAGATCACCACCGAGACAAGCGCGGGATACATCAGAAGTTTTTGCGTGTACGAGGTCTGCTCGTCCTGCCACTTGAGGTTGTCGATAATTTTTTGCATGACCTCCGATAAACGCCCGCTCTGCTCTCCGGCGCGAATCAGGCTGACGAATACCGAATCGAAAACCCCGGGGAAATCGCTCATCGCGCCCGACAAATTCTTGCCTCCTTCAATCGCCTCGATCATGGCCGAGGTGACCTCCCGCAAGCGCCGGTTATCGAGGGTGTCGCGCAAATCTCCCAGCCCTTCGATGATGGGAACGCCGGCGCGCACCAGATGCTCAAGGTGAAAACAAAAAGTTATCAGATCGACTGTGCGCACACCGCCCCGGGTGACCGCGCGCGTGCGCGAACGCTGTACCGTGAAATTGAGGAGATCGAGCCCCATGCGGCTCAGGCGCACTTCCAGATCAGCCGGATTAAGTGCCTCGACCTTGCCCCGCGAGACGTGTCCCAACTGATCCATCGCCTTGTAGCGAAAGGCGTCCATCAGCTTCTCAGTTCAGCCGGTCCGTGAGGTCGACCACGCGCGAGATCTCGTCGATGGTGGTCGTGCCGTCAAGGACGCGGCGCAGCGCGACATCAGCGAGGGCCACGAAGCCTTTGCCACGGGCCTGCTGGTGCAGCTCGCGGGCGGTGGCGCCGCGTGCGATCAATTCGTCCAGACCATGATCGAACTTCAACAGTTCCATCACTGCGGTACGACCTTCGTAGCCCTGATGTTCGGTATGCCGGAACTCTTCCGCGACACGGAAGATCAGAGTGGTGGCGTCGTGGCTTAAGCCGAGGATGTGGCGTTCGATGGTGGACGGTGCATACGCTTCACGACAGGCATCGCGCAAGCGGCGCACCAGGCGCTGGGCCAGTATCCCAATCAGATTGCCGGCCATCACTTCCGGGCGCACGCCCATATCGATCAGGCGAGGAATCGAGCCGAGCGCCGAGTTGGCATGCAGGGTCGAAAAAACCTGGTGGCCGGTCATTGCGGCCCGAAAGGCCATCGCCGCGGTTTCGGAGTCGCGAATTTCTCCGACCAGGATGATGTCGGGATCCTGGCGCAGCATGGAGCGGATCCCGCTCGCGAAATCGAGGCGCACGGCGTCGTTAAGCGAAGTCTGGCGAATCATCCCCATCGGATATTCCACCGGATCCTCCAAGGTCATGATGTTCACTGTCTCGGTGTTCAGATGATTGAGCAGACTGTAGAGCGTGGTGGTCTTGCCGCTCCCAGTCGGACCCGTGACCAGCAATAAGCCTTCCGGTCGGGCGACCATGAGTTTCAACAAATGCAGGTTTTCCACTTCGAGCCCGAGATCCTCGATCGGCACGATTCCTTTCTGACGATCAAGCACGCGCAGCACGATGTTCTCGCCGTGTACGGTGGGAATGGTGGACACGCGAAAATCGATCGGACGACCCGTCAGCGACAGGGTAATGCGGCCGTCCTGCGGCGCGCGGGTCTCGGCGATATCCATGCCAGACATGACTTTGAGCCGTACGGCCAGTGCCGACCAGTAGTTCTTATGCAGGCTGCGGACCTGCCGCAACACGCCGTCAATGCGATATCTAAAGCGCAGAAAACCTTCTTCGGGCTCAAAATGAATATCCGAGGCGCCACGTTTTACGGCGTCCGCGAGTAATGCATTCACGAGCCGCACGACCGGCTGACTGTATTCCTGGCTATCTGCATCGAGGCTTTCGTAATCGATCTCGCCGGTTTCGATTTCCTGCAGGATGCCGTCCACCGACAGCTCGAAGCCATAGAACTGATCGATCGCCTTCTCGATCTCGGCTTCGCCCGCCATCAGCGGCACGATCTCGGTGTCGCCGCCGATCAACGCAGTGATCTGATCGAGCGCGACGACATTGAAAGTATCAGCCATCGCCAAGGTCAGGCGCTTGCGATTGGCCTCAAAGGTGAGCGGCAGAATATGAAAACGCCGCGCG
This sequence comes from Pseudomonadota bacterium, assembly GCA_031417495.1. Lineage (GTDB taxonomy): Bacteria > Pseudomonadota > Gammaproteobacteria > CAIKBL01. The sequence continues at coordinate 15,710 of JANOVQ010000057.1, forward strand.
AGGTCTTTGGGAATCATGCCGATCGCTTCCCCATCGACCACGACTTTGCTCAGGTCCGCCTTCTGTTGCCCGAGCGCGCCGCCCAGCACATCAAGGATCACTGCTTCCGTCGCAAAACCGAGGCGGACCAGAATCTTGCCGAGATGATCGCGGTTGCGCTTCTGCTCGATCAGCGCAATTCGCACCTGATCCTGGCTGACCACGCCCTTCTGGACCAACAATTCGCCAATGCGAAGACTCTTCTTGAGCGTACTCATCGCTAAGCGTTTGCGCTCAGGGCGCCGCGAGCGCGGTGATCCGCGCGGCGACCACCGCGCCATCGAAGTTAGTCGTCGCGCCGTGTAAGGCGGCAGCCTGCCGGTAATAATCGAGCGCCGCCTTGCGCTGACCGAGTTGATCAAGGCTCACGGCCAGATTGAACACGTAGTCGGCATTGCGCGGTTGTCCACGGAAGGCTGCGAAGTAGGCCTGTTGGGCATCGCCCCAACGCTGTTCGCGGGCATACCAATTGCCGAGCGCGAAATGCAGGTAGGGCGCTTCGAGGCCACGGTCAAGCAGCAATTTCAGTTTGGATTCGGTGGCGTGCGCGCCACGACCACCTTCAATCAGAAAGAGCGCGGCGGTGGCGATGGGGTGATCAGGCGCATCGCTCAACACCTCGGCATAGTAGCGATGCGCTTCACGCAAGCGATTTTCGGCAAGCGCGATCGCGCCGAGCCCAAGGAGCGCGTCGCGTTGTTGTGGATGGGTCTTCAACACCGCCAGATACGCGCGCTTGGCGCGCACCAGGTCGCCATTCTCGAACGCGTGATACGCCAGCGTTAACTGGCGCTGTGCAGGGCCCACGCCGTGCGCGCTATGGGCAATGTGCAGGTCGCCGTTGCGCATTTCGAAATCTTGCGGCGGCGCCGTTGTGGCAACGTCGCGAGGAGTTGGCGCACTCGGCGCGGCCTCGAGCGCGGCGGCGACGGTCGCCATGTCAGCGGGCACACTGGGGGCGACATCCGATTTTTCGGCCACCGCGGCCGCCGGCGCCGGTGGCGGTAAGACGACCACGGGCAGCGCCGGGGTGGGAATGGTCGGGACGGGTCCTGTAGCAATGCCGTGCTCAACCCCCAACGCCACCCGCGGCGACGGCACGACCAACGGTGGTGGGGTCTGCAGAAAGGCGTGATATCCCAGCCACCCGAGGCTGCCGCACGTAACCAGCAACGCGGCACTCAGGCCCAGCGCGAGTGGCTGCAACCGGCGGCGCTGGGTCGCCGCGAAGACGGTTCGCGCAGTGACCAGCTCGGGGCGACTTAAGCTGCCACCCGCGTGCACTTCGGGGCTGCTCGGGGGATGCACGAAAGCCACCTCATCGGCGATCGTCAGATCCGCGAGAGGCTGGAACCGCCCGCTCGCGCTTAAGCGCTGGCTGATATTGCCGGACCCGGGCAGCGCGTCGCTGCGGCGTGCCGGACCCGCGCTTGGAGTGAGTTGTTCCACCAGCGGTTCGAGACGTAGTTGCTCGGCGGTGGTCGCGAACCCCCCCGATGTGAAGTCTTCGCTCGCGGCGGGCGCGCCGGGAGTGCGCGCCGCAGCCGCCTTTTTATCGGCTTCCGCTTTGCGCAAGGCATCCATCAGCAAGCTCATGTCAGTGGGCCATGCTCATCTAGCAGCCTGTCGGACTTAGGAAGAATCTGCTGCGGCGCTGGGACAGCGGTCCATATTCGCGCGCATGTTCGTTAAATAGAACCACTATTCGCCTCACATGCGCGCCAATCTGGCCTCGCTCTCCCAACGCCTCGCGACGATTCCCTAAGTCCGAAAGGCTGCTAGGGTGTCGCAACGTCTTTACTCAAATACTGTTCGTAATCTTTGAGATCGGTCTCGATATTGGGATCGCCCACAATCACCGGGCGCAGAAATATCACGAGTTCCGTTTTTCGATTATTCGCTTCTTTCACCTTAAAAAAAGTGTCGCCGATAAACGGAATGCGCGAGAGGCCGGGCACTTCGCGATTGCCGTTGTTCACCTCATCCTGCATCAACCCTCCCAACACGCCGACCTGCCCGTTCACGAGTTTGAGCACGGATTCCATCTCGCGGGTGCGGATGATGGGCACTGTGTTGGTGATGTCGCCGCCATCGACGCCATTCAGCTGACTGGCGAGGCGCGGACCCGGATCGACCGCATCGCCAATCTTCTGCGAAATGGTCGGTCGTACGGTCAACGTAATTTCCTGGTTCGCCGAGATTTGTGGCGTGACCGCCATCACCAGGCCGACTGGCACCGAATGGATCTGGGTCTCGACAAACGAGCGGCCTTGCGCATTTAAGGTGGAATCACTGGTGGTCACGTGGAGCGTGAAATAGACCAGTTCCTCGACCACTTTGAGCAACGCGGTCTGGTTATTGATCACCATCAGGCGCGGACTCGACAGCACTTTGGTGTCGCCGAATTCGCGCAGCAGCCGCACGGTGGTTTCGACTAACTTGCCGCTGGCGTCGGGATCACGGTAGCCGAAAGTGAACGAGGAAACTGCGTTATCGATCACGCCATCAGTCACTGCACCGAGGAGCGACTGATTGAAACCAAAACCGGCTTTGTTCGCATCAATCAGAATTCGCCAATCAACCCCCGATTGATATTGATCATTCAGCGAGACCTCCACGATGGTCGCCTCGATCAGCACCTGGCGCCGCGCATTGGTAAGTACCTGATCGACAAATTTCTGAATGAGTTCGTGTTGCTTGGTGTTGGCTTTCACAGAGATCACGCCGGCTTCCGCATTGACCAGTAGATTCTGCGATTGCAACTTGCCGTCGCGCGCGGGCGCGGCTTCGCCGAGGATGGTGAGAATGTTGGTGGTGAGGGTTTCCCAGAAACGATTGCTCGATTTCGAGTTCACATGGGTAGAAGAGCTGTTGGCGCCCGCGCTGCTCCCAGTTTTACCGCCGCTCTGATCCTGCGCGCCGCCTTCGCCAGTGGTGGCAACCTCGGTGGCCACACTGACGGTAGTGTCGGTATCGCGCGCGAGATTGACGTAGCCCACTTCGTAGGTGCGGAAAAACGGCGCGTCGGGTTCAACCAGAATCGTGCTGCCTTCGAGCGTGTAACGCAGGTTCGCCTGGCGCGCGACGCGATCGAGAATCTGTGGCAGGGTCTGGTCGATGGCATTAAGCGTGACGGCGCCGGGAATATCGCCTGCGATGTCCACATTTATCCTGGCATCGCGCGCGAGCGCGAACAGCAACTCGCGCACCGGCACCTCATTTACCACCACCGTGTAGCGCTCGGCATCGGGAATAGGCTGCGGCGGCGGCAGGTAAGTCGCCTGAGGCACCACCTTGGGAATTCCTGGATCGGCCTGCACCGTCGCCGCCTGGGTGAGATGCCCAGGGGACACCGGTGGTGGGGCGGGTTTCATTCCTGCGCAACTGGTGAGCCCCAGCAGCGCCATTATGGAGAGCGTGATGCGCAGCATAAGCGTCCTTTCAGTCCACCCCAAACAGCAAGACCTCACCGGGCATGTCCGCGAGGCGCGCCAGGTGGTTGAACGCGTTCTGCAGATGCGAAGAATCCACCGCCTGATCGCCGGGCGCCAACGGGTTGTCGAAGGTGGCTAGGGTCAGCGCCAGCGCCGTGAGATCGGTATAGCGCATGTTCGACACGGCTGCCCTTGCCGGGGCGTGCGCTGGGACGACCGTCGGTCGCGGGGCGTTGGCTTCAATCATGGCCAGCGCTACCGGCGCCGGCCGCGGCAGCGCGTAGTGCCAGCCAGCACCAGCCGCCAGCAGCAGACCTGTGAGCCACGCCAGGCGCCTCCAGCCAGCAGTGGCACGGGTCTCCAGTGCAAACTCGCTGTCCTGCGCGGCGAGTGTCACGTGCCGGGGTAACACCCGTGGCGCGCCACTCGAATAGGCCGCGAGGAGCGCCTTATCGGCGAGGACATTGATGCGCCGTAAAAGCCCTTGTGAGGAACGCGTCAGCACGCGGATCGCGCGCCGGGTGAACAACTCCGGTCCGCGATAGCCGCTGGCCTGCAGCCGGGCGTTGAGATAATCCCGAATCTCCCCGGCGACAAATGGCGCCAACTTAAAACGATAAGTGATGCGTTCGTTCAGCTGGCGGATTTCGTGCTGGGCAAGTTTCGTATCGAGCTCGGGCTGTCCAAACAACACTATCTGCAGCAGTTTGTCCTGCGCAGTTTCGAGGTTACTGAGCAGCCGTAATTCTTCGAGCGTCGCGAGCGGCATGCCCTGCGCCTCTTCGACGAACATCACCACCCGTCGATTGTCCGCATGTTTTGCGAGCAGGTAGTCATGTAGCGCGTGCATCACCATGGGTTTGGTCGCGCCGGGCGGGAGCGCCAATTTCAGTTCGTAGGCGATCGCGGGCAGGATTTCGTCGGGCCCGAGATTGGGATTAGCCAAATAGATCATCTCGCAGTTGGCGGGGATCTCGCGGGCGAGCATGCGGCACAGCATGGTTTTGCCACTGCCAACTTCGCCCACCACTTTCACAATGCCTTCGCCGCGACTAATCGCATAAATCAGCGCATCCAACACCGCGCCGCGATTGCCCCCTGGAAAGAAGAGTTCTGGATCGGGGGTGATCTTGAAGGGCGATTTATGGAATCCAAAATGCTGACAGTACATCGGGTGTTTCCTTCCGAGTGACTACGGCTCGACGGGCGGCTGCATGCCGAGTCGTGCAAGTTTGCTATAGAGCGTGGTGCGATTAACGCCGAGCAGGCGTGCCGCCCGGCTCAAATTGCCATGCGCCTGCGCCAGCGCAGCGCTGATGAGATGGCGTTCGAACTCGGCGACTGCGGTTTCCAGGCGGAAGCCCGGCTGCGCCAGGCGTTGCGCGAAGGCAGTGGTCTCCGCTTGCGAGGTGGTGTCGTCGCGCGCGAGCGTCACGCTCGGCTCGAGTTCGAGCGCCAACTCATTCACTTCCACCAGCTGTCCGCCAAATTTGGTGCCCAGGCGCACCACAATATTGCGCAGTTCACGCACATTGCCCGGGAAGGTATACGTCGCGAGTAAGGCGGCCGCCGCCGGCGCGAGCTCGAAGGGGGTAATGGTGCCGGCGTAGAGCGTGAGGAAATGCGCCAGTAAGATTTGCCAGTCGTCCGCGCGCGCGCGCAAAGGCGGCACGCTGATCGTGAGTACGCTCAGGCGATGAAACAAATCGGCACGGAAGTGTCCGCCGCGCGTAGCCTCCCGCAAGTCGCGGTTGGTCGCGGCGATAATGCGCGCGGTGGCCTGCCGCGGCTGGGTTTCGCCGAGCCGGTAGTACTCGCCGTTCTCCAGTACCCGCAGTAATTTAGCTTGCAGCGCCAGCGGCATTTCACCGACCTCATCCAGAAACAAAGTCCCGTGGCCGACTTCTTCAAGCAGCCCCGGACGCAAGCGGTCGGCACCGGTGTAGGCCCCTTTGGCCGCGCCGAACAATTGCGATTCGAGCAGCTCTGGGCTGAACGCGGCACAGTTCAAAGACATCAATGGGTGAGGTGCGCGCTGGCCTTCACGATGCAAGCAAGCCGCGACGAGTTCCTTGCCAACCCCCGACTCACCCTCGATCAACACCGGGAACGGCGAATTGGCGAAGGGTTTAACCAGCGCCCGTAAGGCCTGCATGCCGGCACTTTCGCCCAGTAATACTTCGGTGGTTTGCGCGCTTGGCGCGCGCCGTGCGGTTTCCGCTTCGAGGATCTGCAGCTGATGATGCAAACGGGCGCGTAAGACTTCCGCCGTGCAGGGCTTGGGCAGGAAATCGACCGCGCCTAAGGTGAGTGCGTGTTGAATATTGCGGCGGTCACTCTGCCCGGAAAGTACCAGCACGCGGGTGAGTTGACGGGTCGCGACCAATTCGGAAATCAGCGCATAGCCCTCGTCCGGAGTATGCGGAGTCGGCGGGAGGCCGAGATCGATCAGGGCCAGGGCGGGCGGATGCGGCAGACTGGCGAGCACCCGATGCGCCTGCTCGCGGGTACCGGCGGTGTGTACGTCGAATTCATCAGAGAGCGTGAATTTCAGGGCATCAACGATCAGCGGATCGTCATCCACCAGCATCACGCAAGCGCGCAGCGGATCAATTCTCGCGGACATGGCCGGCGGTGCGGCGAGCGGAATCAGCCAATCCGAGCTGACGGCAGATGGCCTCCGTCGCCTCAAATTGATTCATGGTATAGAAGTGCAGTCCCGGTGCGCCTTGCTCAAGCAGGCGCGCGCACAACGCGGTCGTGACCTCGATCCCGAAGCGTCGGATCGCAGGGAGATCGTCGCCAAAATCGCGCAATCTTTTCATAATCCAGCGCGGGATTTCCGCGCCACACATCTCGGAGAAGCGCGCCAGCTGGGTGACATTGATGATGGGCATGATGCCCGGCACGATCGGAATCTGGATGCCCGCTGCGCGACAAGCCTCGACGAAGCGGAAGTACGCATCGGGATTGAAGAAATACTGGGTGATTGCGCTATCTGCACCGGCCTCGACTTTACGCTTGAAGTTCAGCAGGTCACTGGCAGCTGAAGTCGCCTGTGGGTGGAATTCTGGATAGGCCGCCACTTCAATGTGGAAGGCGGCGCCGGTTTCACGACGCACAAATTCCACCAATTCATTGGCGAAGCGCAATTCGCCGAAACCCGTCATCCCCGAAGGCATGTCGCCGCGCAGCACCACCAGGCGGCGCACCCCAGCGCTACGGTATTGCTGCAGTACCTCGCTGAGCTCGCTACATGAGGTGCCGATACAGGACAGATGGGGTGCGACATCGATGCGGGTTGCGCTGCGAATGTCGAGTACCGTCTCGAGCGTCACTTCGCGAGTGCTGCCGCCAGCCCCGAAGGTCACTGAAAAGAAATTCGGGGCGAGTGCCGCCAGGCGGCTGCTTGAGTTAGCAAGTTTAGCTTTGGCTTCCGGCGAGCGCGGCGGGAAGAACTCGCAACTAATGGTTTGCGTCGTCACTGAGAGTCACTGCCCGCGTTGCAAAATCTAAACATGTGTCGATCTCATTAAGAGGCAAAATATATCGCATATATAATAGTTTGCAATCATTTTCTTACTAGATACATTAGAAACTACGGACAATCTTGCGGCGCTTGCTGAGCAGGCCACCGAGGGGGCTTTTTAGCGCAGCTTAATGGCCTAAGGAAGCGCGCAACTGCCGGTCTTGGTGGCGCCTGGGTAGGGTCGGGACAGGCTCCTATCCTTGACTACGTGCTGAACCTGCAGGGTTCAGTAAGGCGGTGGGCCGCAGATTTACTTTACGCCGCTGCGGCCGCTAAGCCGGAACGCGGAATCGCGCGCTTTGCGCACAAGATCTGGGCGGGTCACCGGCGCCAAACGTATGCTCGCGAGGAGCCGCAGGCGGCGTGGCAATCCAGTGAAAAATGCGCTGCGCATTTGTTTGCGCTGCCGGCGATCACGCCAGGCCTTAATTTCTCACCACACTCGTGACTGGAGCTGAACTGAATTGCGATCCCCGGCACAGGACATTCCCGCTGACAGCGTAAAGCTTGCGCGGGAACAACGCGTCCAGGAACAGCTGGCGCAGCGCCATCGGCTCGACATCGCGCTCGCCAGTGGTCAACAGGGCTTCTGGGAGTGGGACGTCGCCAGCGGCAGATTGAGCAGGCTGGAAGCGGTGCAGACGAGTGCCGTGGATTATCTGATCCCGGTGTCCAGCAACGCACTATGGGCGCAGCTCGAAGCGGCGGACCGGCGACCCTTGCGGCGCGCACTGGTCGATTATCTAGGCGGCAGAACAGCCATTTTTGAAAAAGAAGTGCGCGTGCATCTATCCAATAAAGAAGTGCGCTGGGTGCTGTTGCGGGGTAAAACGGTGGCCCGCGATGCGCGCGGCAAAGCCAGCCGTCTGGTGGGTTCGCATACCGATGTCACCTCCCAGAAAACCACTGAAATGGCGCTCGAACAAGCGCGCCATTTCCTGAGCACCGTGATCGATACCATCCCGCAGGCGGTGTACTGGAAGGATCAGCATTCGCGCTACCTGGGCTGCAACAAAACCTTTGCTGCATTAGCGAATATAGGCGGTCCCGCTGAGATAGTAGGACTCACCGATTCAGATCTCCCTTGGCACGAATTGGCTGGCCGTCTGCGTGGCGAAGATCAAGCCATCTTCGATGGGCACCAGACGCACATTACGACGGAGGATCGGCTGCACAACAGTCACGGAGAAGAGATCTGGGTCGAGAAACACAAGGTGCCGTTTCAGGGACCGGATGGTCGCATCATGGGGATCCTTGCCACGACGCATGACGTGACCGCGCGCAAACGCGCCGAGAATGAGATCCAGCAGCTCGCGTATTTCGATTCGTTGACGCAGCTGCCGAATCGGCGTTACTTCAAAGAGCGTCTCGATGCCGCGGTCGCGCTGGCCCAGCGCCGTGAAGCGGCAGGCGCGCTACTTTATCTTGATATAGACCATTTCAAAAAAATTAACGACATGCTCGGTCATTCAGTGGGCGATTTATTGCTGATCGAGGCGAGCGCACGCATCAAAGCGTTATTGCGACAAGAGGATGTAGTGGCACGTATCGGCGGCGATGAATTCGTCATCATGCTGGGCGATCTGTCGTTGGACACTCAGCATTGTGCGCAGCAGGCAAGCGCAGTCGCCTACAAGGTGCGGCACGAACTGTTGCGGCCTTTTGTCTTGGAAGGCGACGAACATTTTGTGACCTCCACGATCGGCATCGCAGTGTTCCCGGAGCATCACGACAGCGCGGAGCAATTGCTCAAGATGGCGGACGCCGCGATGTATCGCGGCAAAGCGGACGGCCGCAACACGGTGTTCTTTTTCGATCCGCAATTGTTGGCGGAAGCCGAAGAGCGGCTGCGGCTCGAAACCCTCCTGCGTGGTGCCATCGACCGTCACGAATTGAGCCTGCACTACCAGCCGCAGGTCGATGCCAAGGGAAAATTGGTCGGTGCGGAAGCGCTGATGCGGTGGTCCGCGGCCGGCATAGGCCCGGTGTCACCCACGCAATTCATCCCCATTGCCGAGGAATCCGGGCTGATCGATGAGCTCGGCCTGTGGGCGATTAAAGAGGCGCTGGCCGCGCTCGCACGCTGGCACCAAGCCGGGATTGCAGTGGGGAACCATTTGGCAGTGAATGTAAGTCAGCGCCAGTTCAGTGCCCCGCGTTTCGTCCAGGACGTGATCGCGGCACTCGCCGAGGCCAATGTGCCACGCGGCGCGCTGACCCTCGAATTGACTGAAACCGCCGTGGCTGACCATGTAGAAGACATCATCGTCAAGATGGAACAATTGCGCGGCGCCGGGGTGTCGTTTTCGATGGACGACTTTGGTGTCGGTTACTCGTCTCTGTCTTATCTGGCGCAGCTACCGCTGCAGCAGCTTAAAATCGACCGTTCCTTCATCACCCATGTGGAACGTGACCGCACCAGGAGCGCCATCATCGCCACCTTACTCACCTTGGGTGAAAGCCTGGGCTTGACGGTGGTCGCCGAGGGCGTGGAAACCACTGCGCAGTGGGCGCTACTGGTCGAACGTGGTTGCCAGGTGTTTCAGGGCTACCTGTTCAGCCGACCCTTGACCGAGGCAGATTTCACCGCTTTTTGTGCAGCTTCCGCGCGCGAAATTGATCGACCGACGGCCAGATTTCTGCAGCACATCGCCTGACTTAATTGTATCGCGCGCAGATGGGCCGCTGTCCCAGCGCCGCAGCAGATTCTTCCTAAGTCCGACAGGCTGCTAGAATGCAGGCCCCGCCAATGCTGCTCGTGCGGGCGCCCTGCCACCCAACGACCAAAGCGATACCAGCATGACCCATTCGGCCGCGCCCTCTCCTACTCGTCGTGAACTCGCCAACGCCATCCGGGCGCTCAGCATGGATGCCGTGCAAGCCGCGAACTCCGGTCATCCCGGCGCCCCTATGGGCATGGCCGATATCATGGAAGTGCTGTGGCGCGAGGTCCTGCGGCACAATCCCGCGAATCCTGGGTGGCCGAATCGTGATCGCTTTGTGCTCTCGAACGGTCACGGCTCAATGTTGTTGTATTCGCTGTTGCACCTCACGGGTTATGCGCTCCCGCTCAACGAATTGCGGAATTTTCGTCAACTCCATTCGAAAACGCCCGGGCATCCCGAGTTTGGCCATACGCCGGGAGTCGAGACCACCACCGGTCCCTTAGCCCAGGGTCTCGCCAATGCGGTGGGGATGGCGCTCGCGGAACGTACCCTGGCCGCCCAATTCAATCGCGAGGGCTTCGCGCTCGTCGATCATCACACCTATGTCGCGCTCGGCGATGGTTGCCTGATGGAAGGTCTTTCGCACGAAGCGTGTTCGTTGGCCGGTACGCTGGGTCTCGGCAAGTTGATCGCACTGTATGACGACAACCAGATTTCGATTGATGGCAATGTCGCCGGCTGGTTCACCGACGACACCGCCGCGCGCTTTCGCGCCTACGGCTGGCAGGTACTCGAAAAAGTGGATGGGCATGATGCCACTGCCGTCGCCGCCGCGTTGCGCATGGCGCGCGCAGAGCGTCAGCGGCCCACCTTGATCTGCTGTCGCACCGTGCTCGGTTTCGGCGCCCCTAACAAGCAGGGCAAGGCGAGCGCCCACGGCGCACCACTCGGTGCGGCCGAAGTGGCCTTGGCACGCGAACAACTCGGCTGGTCAGCGCCCGCCTTCGAAATTCCGCCGGCGATCATGGCGGCCTGGGATTGTCGCGTCGCGGGCGCCGCGGTGGAGGCCGCGTGGCAGGCCCTTTATCAAAGATATCAGGCGGAGCATCGCGCGCTCGCCGCCGAATTCGCGCGGCGCACGGCAGGCACCTTGCCGGTGGCGTGGGCGATGACCAAGGCGGCCATGCTCGAAGAGTTCCAAGGGCTAACCGCCGCGAATGCCACGCGCAAATCTTCACAACTGGCGCTGGAGCAAATTGGCCCACTGCTGCCGGAGTTCATCGGCGGCTCAGCGGATCTCAGTGAATCCAATCTCACCCATTGGAAGGGCTGTATCACACAGACTCGCGAGGCCCCGCACGGCAATTACGTGAACTACGGGGTGCGCGAGTTCGCGATGACTGCCATCATGAATGGGCTCGCGCTGCATGGCGGCTTTATTCCCTATGGTGGCACGTTCCTGGTGTTCTCCGATTACGCGCGCAATGCCATTCGCATGGCGTGCCTGATGGGGATCCGGACAATTTATGTGCTAACTCACGATTCGATTGGCCTCGGTGAGGATGGCCCCACGCATCAACCAATTGAACACGCCGCGACCTTACGCGCGATCCCGAACTGCACGGTATGGCGACCCGGTGATGCAGCGGAAACCGCGGTCGCGTGGGCCGCCGCAGTCGAAAACGCGCACGGACCGACCTGTCTGCTGCTCACTCGGCAAGGTCTGCCACCACAGCCGCGAACACTGGCGCAGGTTGCGCTGATCGCGCGCGGCGGTTATGTGCTGCTGGAACCTGCCAACGCGCCAGCAGCCATTTTGATCGCGACCGGTTCTGAACTTGAGCTCGCCACCGCCACCGCGCGCACACTGAACGAGCAAGGCGCCAACATCCGGGTGGTGTCGATGCCCTGCCCCACCTTATTCCTCGCCCAGGATGCCGCGTATCGCGCGAGCGTGCTGCCGGACACTTGTCGCCGGCGCGTCGCGATCGAGGCCGGCGTCACCGATTACTGGTATCGCTTCGTCGGCCTCGATGGCTTGGTGATTGGGCTCGACAGTTTCGGTGCCTCAGCCCCCGCGGCGGATTTGTTCAAGCATTTCGGCTTCACGGTCGCTCAACTGCAAACACGACTTAGCGCATATTTGCAGGGATGAACTCCCCTTCGGGTGAATCAGCCTGTCACGACTTTCAGATCAGATTAGGATTAGGAGAGAAACCATGACGATTCGGGTGGGTATCAATGGCTACGGCCGTATCGGGCGCAATGTATTGCGCGCGCTCTTCGAAACAGGCCGCACACAGGAAATCGAGATCGTTGCCCTGAATGATCTCGGCGACGCCGCCACCAACGCGCATCTGACCAAATACGATTCCGCACATGGTCCGTTCCCGGGCACCGTGGCGGTGGACGGCGACAGCATGGTGGTGAACGGCCAGCGCATCAAAGTGTTGGCTGAACGCGATCCCGCGAAATTGCCGTGGGCGGATTTGAAAGTGGATGTGGTCATGGAATGCACCGGGCTGTTCACCAAGCGCGAGAAGGCCGCTCTGCACCTCAAAGGTGGTGCGAAGAAAGTACTCATCTCGGCACCCGCGAGCGATCAGGTGGACGCCACCATCGTCTATGGCGTGAACCATCGCACGTTGAAAGCCAGCGACAGCGTGATTTCGAACGCCTCCTGCACCACCAATTGCCTGGCACCTTTGGTGAAACCCCTGCACGAGAAAATCGGTGTGGAGTCGGGTCTCATGACCACCATTCACTCCTATACCAATGACCAGGTACTGACTGACGTGTATCACAGCGATCTGCGTCGCGCGCGCTCGGCCACTCAGTCCATGATTCCGACCAAGACGGGGGCGGCGGCAGCAGTCGGTCTGGTGCTGCCGGATCTCGCGGGCAAGCTCGACGGCCTCGCCGTGCGCGTGCCGACGATCAATGTCTCGTTGGTGGATCTCACGTTCATCGCCAACCGGGCGACCGATAAAAACGAAATCACTGCCATCATGCAAGAGGCGGCGGCGGGCGATCTCAAAGGGATTTTGATGGTGAACGAATTGCCGTTGGTCTCGATAGACTTCAATCACAATCCCTATTCGTCAATTTTCGAAGCCGCGGAAACCAAAGTGATCGGCGGCAAGTTGGTGAAGGTGATGGCCTGGTACGACAACGAATGGGGCTTCTCCAATCGCATGCTCGATACCGCTATCGCGTTGATGCACGCCAAGGGGTAGCGCATGTTGCGCATGGAAAGCCTTGCGCTGGCGGGACAACGGGTGCTGATCCGCGAGGATTTCAATGTACCGCTGAAACACGGCGAAATCGCGGATGACACTCGTCTGCGCGCCGCTCTGCCGACCTTGCAGTTCGCGTTGGCGGCTAAGGCCCGAGTGCTGGTGATGTCGCACCTCGGGCGGCCGAAGGAAGGTGTGTGCGAGGCGGCGAGTTCCCTGGCGCCCGTCGCGACCGCACTTACCCGCATGCTCGGTCAACCGGTGCGGCTGATCACGGACTGGATCGATGGCGTGGAATGCGCGCCCGGCGAGTGCGTGCTGCTTGAGAATGTGCGTTTTCAAGTCGGTGAAGAAAAGGATGACGATGCCCTCGCCCGCAAGATGGCGGCGCTGTGCGATATCTATGTGAACGATGCCTTCGCGACCGCGCACCGCGCCCAGGCGTCCACCCATGGCGTGGCCAAGTTCGCGAAGATCGCTTGTGCCGGCCCCCTGATGACGCGCGAGATCGACGCGCTCAAACAGGCGCTGCACGCCCCTCAAAGACCATTGGTCGCGGTAGTCGGCGGTTCCAAAGTCTCGACCAAGCTTGAATTGCTCGAGTCCCTGGTCAGCAAAGTCGATCAACTGATTGTCGGCGGCGGGATTGCGAACACCTTCATGAAGGCGGCGGGCCTGCCGATTGGCAAATCACTGTGCGAAGACGAGATGGTGGCAACCGCGGCGCGGATCATCGCGCTCGCCACAGCGCGCGGCGCGGCGGTGCCGATTCCGAGCGATGTGGTGTGCGGCAAGGAATTCAAAGACTCCACGCCAGCTGTCACCAAAGCCGCGAGCGCAGTGGCCGCCGATGACTTAATCATGGACGTCGGGCCCGTCACCGCGCAGCACTTCGCTGAGCTACTCAAGGCGGCCGGTACCATTGTGTGGAACGGGCCGCTGGGCGTGTTCGAATTTGATCAATTCGGCGGCGGTACCCAGATCTTGGCGGCCGCAATCGCCGCCTCAAGCGCGTTTTCAATTGCCGGTGGTGGCGATACTTTGGCGGCGATCGCGAAGTACGGCATCACCGGGCAGGTCTCGTACATTTCGACTGCGGGTGGGGCGTTTCTTGAATATCTTGAGGGCAAGACCTTGCCGGCGGTCGCGATGTTGGAGACGCGGGCGAAGGGTTGAGGATGCGACATTGCGAGCGTTAAGTCGCGTCTGTTCAATCCCCGTCATCCCGGGTCTTCGCCCGGGACGACGGGGCGGGAGGTCGGCGTCAACCCCTAATTCGTTCATCCTTAAAATTTGTAGGCGAGTTCTCCGTGTTATCGGTGTTCTCCGTAGCAAAATTTCTTCACACTGGACCTTTCACTGCTCGCAGTGATTGAATCCGCGGTGTCGCAACCAGCGGCCGTCTTGGAGATCACCTCATGTTCAGCGACCGCCTAGAACCCCAGTGGCTCGACGCCTTCCAGCGCGTTTTTGAGCTGTGCAAAATCCAACCAGGCGACGCCGTCGCGCTGCTCACGGAAACGCAATCACGTGTGCTGAATGTGGAACTCGCGCGCCTCGCATTGGCGCGGTTGGGCGTCGCGGCCTGCCAGATCATGGTGCCAACGCCACGTCAAACCGCGCCAGTCCCCATCCGTTCCACTGGTGCGAGTCAGGCTCTGCAGGGGCAAGCCGCGGCGTTGGCGGCCTTGCAAGCATCGCAATTCGTCGTCGATCTCACCGTCGAAGGCTTGCTCCACGCGCCGCAGTTGCCGGAGATTTTGCGCAGTGGTGCACGGGTGTTGATGATCTCGAACGAGCATCCCGAAGCGTTGGAACGTCTGGTCCCGCGGGCCGAGGATGAAGCCGGCGTAAAAGCCGCGATCAAGGCTTGTAAGGCGGCGAACACCCTGCACGTTACCTCCGCGGCAGGCACCGATCTCAAGGTCGATCTGCGCGAAGCGCGGGTGGGTGGGGTGTGGGGTTGGTGCGCGAAGCCAGGCATGATCGCCCACTGGCCCGGCGGCATCGTGGTGAATTTTCCGCGGCCAAATAGCGTGAATGGTCGGTTGGTGCTCGCTGTGGGCGATGTGAATCTCACCTTTAAGCGTTACCTCGAGTCGGCGGTGACGCTCACCATCGAAGAGGATTTTGTGACCGTGATCGAAGGCCATGGCACCGATGCCGAATTAATGCGGCGATATTTCGCGGCATGGGGTGATCGTGCGGCGTACGGCGTCAGCCATGTCGGTTGGGGGTTGAATCCCCGCGCACGTTATGAGGCGCTCGCGATGTACGACCAGCGCGATTTCAACGGCACGGAGCTGCGCGCCTTCGCGGGCAATTTTCTCTATTCGACCGGCGCCAATGAATTTGCGCAGCGCTTCACCGAAGGCCATTTCGATCTGCCACTGCGCGGTTGCACGATTAAATTGGACGATCAAATCGTGGTGGACGCAGGGAATTTGCGATGACGCCAGACGCGCCGATATTCGATCCCAAGGCCTTTCGGCTTACCCCCCAGGAAATCGAACTCACCACGCGCGCGCGCGAACTAGCCGCCAGCAACTTCGCGCCACGCGCCGCGACCTTCGACCGCGAAGCACGCTTTCCCACGGAGAATTACCGCGATCTCCGCGCGGCCGGACTGCTTGGCATCTGTGTGCCCAGTGCCTATGGCGGGCTGGGCGCGAGCTATCGCGCATACTCGCTGAGTGCGGCGGAAATCGGTCGCTACTGTGGCGCCACCGCGCTCACCTTCAACATGCATGTGTGTTCCTGTCTGTGGTCAGGCGAACTCGCGGACGGCCTCGACATGCCGCCAGCGATGCGGGTCCTCCACCAACGTCGGCGGGGCGGTCACTACGCGCGCATCATTCAGGATGGCAAAATTTATTCGCAGCCCTTCTCCGAGGGCGGCGCAATTGCGGCCGCTTCCGGTGCCGTGCCGTTCGCGACCACCGCCAAACGCACTGCCGGTGGCTGGCTGGTGAACGGCAAAAAGATTTTCGCGTCGTTATCCGGTCACGCCGATTACTACGGCATCCTGTGCACGGAAACCGCGGAAGAAGAGACCCTGAATCGCCGCAATTCGCTGTATCTCGCGGTGGCGGCCACCGCGCCAGGCGTTTCAGTGGTGGGTGATTGGGATCCGCTGGGCATGCGCGGCACGGTATCGCGCACTGCGCTGTTTAAAGAAGTGTTCGTGACGGAAGACGAAGCCATCATGCCGCCCGGCGTATATCACCAGGCCGCCGGCCGCTGGCCGCATATGTTTCTCACCTTGACACCCACCTATCTGGGACTCGCGCAGGCGGCCTATGATTTCACCGTGAAATATCTGCGCGGTGAATGGCCTGGGGTAACTGAGCAGCGGCGTGGCATGGCAGTCAAACAAAGCAATGTCGCGCGCATGCACATCATGCTTGAGCAGACCAAGGCGCTGTGGTTTCAGGTGATCAGCGAGGCTTGCATCGATCCCACGCGCGAACAACTGCAGCGTGCGTTGGCCGCGCAGTACACCGTGATGGAAAACGCCAATGAACTCGCGCAACTCGCGATCCGCACCTGCGGTGGCCAGTCAATGCTGCGCTCGCTGCCAATCGAGCGCCTGTATCGCGACAGCCGCTGTGGGGCGCTGATGCTGCCGTGGACGGCAGATCTCTGCATCGAGCGCCTCGGTCGTGAGGCGTTGTATCTGCCTGGTGAGCGCGATGGTTAAAGCTTCTGGGGTGGCAGGGCAGCGCGCAACGACGGAATGCGGACGCGTTCGCGCGCAATGACCAGTCGGGGTTCGTCGACGCTGGACAGTCCGGTCGGCCAGTGGATCACGCAGCACGCAGCAAACGATCCCGCGCGCAGCGCGCTCCGCTTTGAGGAAGAGATCCTCACTTATCGCGAATTCGCGGTCTTGATCGATGGCTTTACAGATTTTTTGGCAAATGCACTGGCGCTGCCGCCCGGCGCCCGCGTCGCCTACCTCGGCGCAAATACGCCGGAGGAGCTCGCGTTGGTGTTCGCCTGTGCCGCGACGGGCTGTGTGTTAGTGCCCCTCAATTGGCGCTTGGCAGCGGCGGAACTCGACGCGGTACTTGCCGATTGCACACCAGCGGTCTTGGTGGTGGAAGATTCCTGCGCGCCCTTGGCAGCGGCGCTGACCTATGCGGTGCCGGGGAATCGGCGGTTTGGGGTCCGCAACCGCGATCCGCGCTGGCCGGAAGTCGCGACCCGGCGAAGCGCGTCGCCTGCGCGGGACGTGCCGCCAGACGCCCCGCTTCTGCTCTGCTATACCTCGGGCACCACTGGTCGCGCGAAGGGTGCCGTGTTGAGCGCACGCACCGTCACCTGCAACGCGCTGAATTCCATCCACATGCACGGGCTGACCGCGGCTGATCGAATCCTCACCGTGTTGCCGCTCTTTCACGTCGGCGGTCTGAATATTCAAACCTTGCCTGCGTTCAAGGTCGGCGCCGAAGTGATTCTACTGCCACGCTTTGAACCGACTGCGGCGCTCACGGCCATCACCACCCTGCGGCCGACCTTGACGGTGCAAGTACCGGCTACCCTGCAGGCGCTGCAGGCACTCGCGTCCTGGGCGCAGGCAGATCTTTCGGGTTTGCGCGCGGTGACCACGGGTTCCACCGATGTGCCGCTTAATCTCATTACCGCCTGGCATGCGCGCGGCGTGCCGGTGATTCAGGTGTATGGCGCAACCGAAACCGGGCCGGTGGCTATCTATCAACAAATCGCGGAGGCCTATGCGACAGCCGGTGCGCTCGGTCGTGCGGGTCTCCACACTGAGATCCGTCTCATGCGGGCGGATGGTGTGCCTTGTGCAAGCGACGAGCCCGGCGAGATCCAGGTGCGCGGAGCGCACGTGATTACGCATTATTGGAAGCAGACGAATCCGCACGCCTTTGTGGCGGATTGGTTCTGCACCGGCGACGTCGCAACGCGCGATGCGGCAGGACACTATTGGTTCAAGGATCGTCTGAAGAATGTGATCATTTCAGGCGGTGAAAACATTTATCCGGCAGAGCTTGAGCGGGTCCTGCGTGAGGTGCCGGGAGTGCAGGAAATCGCCGTGACCGGACGCCCCGATCCGGTGTGGGGTGCGGTGCCGGTAGCCGTGCTCGTCGCGACGCGGGCGGACCTTGATCTCGCTACCCTGCAGCGGGCCTTGGCCGGCCGCCTTGCGCGCTACAAATGGCCGAAGGACTTGCTGACCGTCGCGGCCTTGCCACGCACGGCGCTGGGCAAGGTCGATACCATCGCTTTGCGGGATTTGGTGAGGGAGGCGTCTTGATAATCTTCGGAGGTCGGATAAGCGCCGCGTAATCCGACCTGTAAAGGAGGATTATCGCGCCGCAAGGCGCTCCTACAGGCACGCGGTCTCGACTGCGCGGTGCGTGGCGGCGTCTTCCGACCCTTCTAAAGCCTGCAGTAATGCCTCGATCAAGGTGCCACGCCGGGTCACCGGCTGTTGCAACGCGGCACTGAATTGCGAGCGATCAAGCGACCCGATGTCGCGTACTGTGCACAGCGGGATCAGGCGTGCGGCAGGCCAGGCGGCGCGGATCTCCGTCGCAAACGTGCGGCCGTCACCGTCCGGCCACGGATAATCGAACAACACGCACGGGCGTGCGTGAGTTTCCAAGGTCCGGCGCGCGGCAGCCAGCGAATCAGCCGCCCACACGTTGAGACCGAGGGCTTTCAATTCAGCGACGAGTGCCTCACGGCGCGGCGCATAGGCCGACAGCACCAAGGCGGCCCGCTTGGCCAACCCCAGAGGTGGAGTCTCTGTCACGTTGAGCTCCGTCCCCCGCGGCACCGTAAACCAGAAGGTCGAGCCCGTGCCGAGCGTGCTGGTCATGCCGATCTCGCCACCCAGGACCGCCGCAAGTTGCCGCGAGATGGCGAGACCCAGCCCGGTGCCGCCGAAATGGCGGGTGGTGGAGGTATCCGCCTGCGTGAATTTGCTGAAAATCGCGCTGTGATGTGCTGCCGCAATGCCGATGCCAGTGTCCTGTACAGCGATTCGCAAGCCACCCGCCGGCGTCGCAGTCGCGGTCACGATAACCCCACCCTCAGCGGTAAACTTAACGGCATTGGCGAGCAGATTGGTCAGAATCTGGCGCAGGCACGTGGCATCGGATTCAACCACGGGCGGCGCCCCCGAGTCCCACTGGAAGGTGAGTTCCAGACGTTTCTCGCAGGCTTGTGGCGCGAACAGTTCAATCACTTCGGCGCACAGTTCGCGGGGACCGATCAGCAGGCGCTCGAGCGCGCGGGCGCCCGCTTCGAGCTTTGAGAGATCCAGAATATCGTTGAGCAGGGTGAGCAGGGCTTTGCCGCGCTGCGCGACGGTTTCCGCCAGACTGTGCTGATCGGGGGTCAGGTCCGTGCTCAGGAGGATTTCAGTACAGCCCAGCACGCCGTTCAAAGGGGTGCGGATTTCATGGCTCATGGTGGCGAGGAAATCACTCTTCGCGCGGGTCGCGAGGTCCGCCTCATCGCGCGCGGCTATCAGCGCCTGTTCCGTTGCTTTGAATTGAGTGACATCCAGGTAAGTCCCCAGCACCCCGATAATCTCGCGCGCCGCATTGCGCAGCGGCATCAACGAAAAGGATATCCACTGGGCCTGACCAGCGCGGTGTTTAAACGACACAATCTGCTCGCGAATCCCGCTTTCCTCCGCAATGACCTGCCAATCCGCGGCTTCGTAACGCGCGAGTTCTTGTGCCGAATATCCCAATTCGCGCGCGGTTAAACCGGTGACGCTATATTTGTGGTGATCGTCGGCGAACGCCTTGTTGGAGCCGAGATAGCGACCATCGAGATCCTTCCAGAACACGCGTTGCGGCAGCAGATCGAGCACTGAACGAAGGAGCACCTGGGCATCGCGCAGGCGCTCTGAGGTGCGCTTGCGTTCGGTGATGTCGGTTTGGGTACCGGCGATCAGCAGGGGCTCGCCGGCGGTATCGCGCGTCACAATTTGGCCCCGCTCCTGCAACCAACCCCATTCATTATGCGCACGCCGGACGCGAAACTCCGCTTCGAAAAGCGGCATGTCGCCTTCCATATGTGCCGCCAACGCGCGTTCGACGCGCGCGGTATCGTCAGGGTGGACGGTGTGCCAGGTGTCCTCTACCGAGTAGATCTCGTGCACGGGTAAGGCATGCAATTCGCACCAGCGCGGATTTACCCGAACCTGGCCAGTGCGGTAATCCCATTCCCAGGTTCCAAGGTCGCCGCCGCGCACCACCAGCTCAAGGCGATCGGCAGTCGCGCGAACCGCAAGTTCCGCGTTTTTGCGCGCCGTAATATCCACTAAGGTGCCGGTAAATTTCACCGAGTTATCCGCCAGCACGCGCGGTTGCGAACGTCCTTCGAGCCAGAGCACCCGTCCATCGTTGAACCTGCAACGAAACTCATGGAGCCAGGGGCTGGCTTGCCGAGTGGCATGATCGATTGAAGCAAGCAATGCAGGGAGATCTTCAGCTGCCACGGTGCTCAGCAAGTTCTCTATTTTTTGGAAGCCCGCGGCCGCGTCAAGACCCAGGAGATCATGGAGCAGCGGACTGGTTGATTCGAAATAGCCCTGGCCATCGGGCGCTTGGAGAAACTCGAAAATGATGCCCGGCGCATTGGCGATAATTTCCGCCATTTTGGTGTTGCCCGCCTGCATGGCGATGCGGATGGCGCGTTGTTCGGACATGTCGGTAAGCGAGCCGGCGACGCGAATCGCGCGGCCCTGGGGATTCCACAGCGCCTGACCGCGCGACATCACCCAACAGTATTCGCCGTTTGAACGCCGCAACCGGAACTCACAGTGATAAGGTGCGCGGTCACGCAGATGCGCAATCGCGACCTCTTTGAAACTCGCGAGATCGGCCGGGTGGATCAGCTCATCGAACTCCTGGATGAACTGCGGGATAGCGGCCAGTGGCAGATCGAGCAATTCGGCGAGGCGCGGAGAAAACGCGCTTCGTCCATTGCCAAGATCAACATCCCAAATGACTTCAGCCGCGCCACGCGTGGCCAAGTCGAAGCGCTCAAGTTGCGCTTTGAGCGCGTCCTCGCCCGCCTGGCGCGCCGCGATTGAGGCCGCCAGAGTTTCAGCCAGCACGCCAATTTCGCGCACAACGATGCCCGTGCTTTTTAGCGCCCTGCCCGCAAGATGCCCCGTCGTCGCGGCTTCTGCCAGTGCCGTGAGCGGGGCGACAACCAGGCGATGAACCACGACCAAGGTCAATTTTATCAGGACGCCAAGCAACGCAATGACAGCGAGAATCTGCTGGCCTATAGCAGCCTCTAACATCTGATCAACTCCGGTCGCCTGAAGCCCGGCATGGTTTGAAATTTGCTGCAGAAAATAATAGACCGCGCCAGTGATCAGCGTGGCTACCGCGAGCAACCACCACGTCAGGCGATTCAGCAAAGACGGCAAGACGGTCGCGGTTCGCGTGTTCACGCCGGCACCTGCAGAGTCGCAATCCAGGGTGTACGCGGGTGGAATTTCAAGGTCAGCGGCATGCAGGTCCCTGGACTGAAACACATCAGCTCGTTAGCGGGTTGCCAACGGGAATGCTTGACCTTGGAAACAGCGCAAGCGCGGGGGGGACTGCGGCGATACCTGCGAATCCCCCTATGATGTGGGTCAGAACTGCTTTCGCAACGACGAGTAACAATTTGCGCCCAACTCCCTGCCAGCTGAATACACCGTGCAAAGTTTGACCACGCGCGGATCGGAATTCGTGCGCCTCGCCTGTCTCATCCTTGCCGGTGAGGCGATTTTCAGTCTGCCGTTTCACGTGCCGAGATTCTTCCGCCCGACGTTGCTCAGCGAATTCGCGCTGAGCAACACTGAACTCGGGGATATCTTTGCGATTTATGGCCTCACCGCGATGCTGGCTTATTTCCCTGGCGGCACCTTGGCGGATCGTTATTCGACGCGCGCGTTGCTGGCCGTCTCGCTGTGGGCCACGGCGGCCGGTGGCCTTTATCTCGCGACTATTCCCGGGGTGCAGGGACTGTCGTTTTTGTATGGTTATTGGGGGATCACCACTATTCTGTTGTTTTGGGCAGCCCTGATTCGCGCCACCCGCGAGTGGGGCGGGGCGTTGGCGCAGGGTCGCGCTTTTGGCTTGCTCGATGGCGGACGCGGCTTAGTCGCCGCCGTCCTCGCAAGTGTGGCGGTGACGGTCCTGGCACGCACCATGGACAGTGCCATGGGCGCGGATCTCCGGGCGGTGATTTATTTTTATAGTGGTGTCACCTTCAGTGCGGGGCTGCTCTGCTGGTGGGTCATTCCCCCTCGCGAAACCACTCGCGAGGGGACGCGCCTAAGTCTGGCACGGGTGCGCCAGGTGCTCGGCCAACCGGTGGTGTGGTGGCAGGCGTTGATCGTGGTCGCCGCCTATTGCGGCTATAAAGGCCTCGATTACTACGCGCTCTTTGCGCAACAGGCGTTGGGTATGCGCGAGCTCGCGGCGGCGCAATGGATGGCGGCCGCGGCGTATCTGCGGCCGCTCGCGGCAGTGGCCGCCGGTTTCTGTGCGGATCGCGTGGGCATCTCGCGTTTGGTGAGTGGGCTCTTCGCGCTCGGTTGCGCGGCATATCTCGCTGCCGGCGCCAGCAACGCGCTGCCAACCCTGTGGCTTGCCGCTAATCTGGTGCTGACGATCATCGCGGTGTATGCGCTGCGCGGCGTGTACTTTGCGCTGCTGGAAGAAACCCGCGTGGCGCCTGCCTTCACGGGTACGGCGGTCGGCTTAATTTCGGTAGTGGGCTATACGCCGGATGTTTTTTTCGCGCCGCTCGCCGGGCGTCTGCTTGATCGTGCGCCCGGGCTGCCGGGATTTCAGCAGGTGTTTCTGGTGTTAGCCGGGGTGTTCGCAGTGGGCGTGTGGGCAACGTTGCGCTTGCGTGGGGTGACGCTGCGTCAACGGAATTCGGAGGTCGGATGAAAGACCTATTAACACTCCACCACGCTGCTCCCCGGCACCGCCAATTGCCGCACTTCCGCCATACTCAAATGCCGCCACGCCCCTTTCGCGAGAAAGCCTAACCGCAAGTCCCCGATCGCAATGCGCAACAAGCGCAACACTGGATGACCGACCGCCTCGAGCATTCGTCGCAGATGTCGGTTGCGACCTTCCAGCAACGCAAATTCAAGCCAGGCGTTGCGCTCGCCATGGCGCAGTAAGCTCGCGTACTGTACCCGCAGCAACTCACCATCGTGCGCGATCACGCCTTCATTCAAGCGCGCCAGGGTCACCGCCGCCGGAATCCCTTCCACCTGTACGTGATAAGTGCGAGGCACTTGATGGCCGGGGCTAAGCAGCGCGGCGGACCATTCCGAATTATTGGTAAACAGCAGCAGCCCTTCACTCGCTTGATCGAGGCGGCCGACTGGCGCCACCCATGGCAGCGCGCTGGCGGTGAAGCAGCGATACACGGTGTCGCGCCCGCGCTCATCGCTGGCAGTGGTGACCAGGCCGCGGGGTTTGTTGAGCATCACATACACCGGCGGCGCGTGTACAAGCGGTGCGCCATCCACTTCGATAAGGCTGTCGGTGCGCGTCGGCGCTTCGGGATCGCGCACGATCACGCCATTCAACTGCACCCTGCCGGCGATGATTAATTCCGCGGCCGCGGAACGCGAGCAAATGCCGCGCTTGGACAGCGCGCGCGCCAACCCGATGTGGCGATCTTCGCGGGTTTTGGCGCGCAGGCTACGCACGGGTGAACTAACCGCCGAACAACTGACGGCCGATTCGGTAGCCGCCGATGTAAGTCCCGAGTGACGCGCCCAGGCCACTCAACAAAAACACCAGCAAGGTGCGTGCGACGCGGTTCTGCCACCAGCCGCGCCAGTTGGCAGTCTCGTTCCGCAGGCGCGCGAAATCTCCCACGGTGGGGCGTCGGAGCGTGGCCTCGCTCAGGGCGGTAAACATTCCAATGCCGATCGCGGGATGCAGGGTGGTGAACGGGGCCCCCACCAAGGCGGTCACAATGGTGAGTGGATGTCCGCCCGCGAGCAGGGCGCCGAGGGCGGCGAGCCCACCCGTGAACACCACCCACTCGGCGACCATCCGCCAGCCAATTTCGGGATTGCGGGCAAAACCGAGCGCGATCCCACCCACAATGAAGATTGCGAGCAGCCACGGCAGCGCACGCCACATCCGCGAGGGGGGTGGCAAGGTTTCCAGCGCGGCCAATGTGCGGTGCGGATCCGGCACGCGCGCTTCCAACGCCGCACTCAGGCCGCTGAGGTGCCCTGCCCCGACCACGGCCAGAATTCGCGCATGCCCGGCGGCGGCAAGCTGCGCCAGGCGGGCGGCCATGAATTGGTCGCGCTCGACAATCAACGGGGTGTAGATCTCGTCGGCATTGCTCGCGAACTCAGCAAACGTTGCTTCCAGCAAGTCGCGATCTTTCAGCCGTTCGATTTCTTCTTCGGCAATGGCCTCGGTGGTGAGTGCGCTGGCGAGCAGTCCGCTGAAAAGAGTGGTTCGGCGCCACCACGGCACCTTGCGATAAATGCGGCGCAGGGTGATGCCGATATCGCGATCAATCGTTGCCAGTGGCAGTGCGCGGTCGCGCGCGCCGTCGATCGCCGCGCGCATTTCCGCGCCGGGCTCAATGCCGAATTGGTGGCCGAGGCGTTGTTGAAACGCGCCGAGCGCCAACATGGCCGCGATTAGTGTCACCTTGCCATCGCGGATCACCTTCACCAGGTCCATTTTCGCCAATGCTTCGGGATCGCTCAGCGCGCGCGCCCGACTGGCGCATAACTCGACTGCGATGCAGTCGTAGTCACCGCGGGCAATTTCGCGGGCCACGGCATCGCGACTCGCGCGCGACACATGGGCGGTGCCGAGCAGGCGGATCGAGGTAGTCCCAAGTTGGACTTCGCGAAAAGGCGGGGCCGCGATTTCTTCAGCGCGCAGCGCAGGGGGCGAATTGTTAAGCATGCGCAGAGTTTAACGGAGTGCACGCAATTCAGCCGAGATTAAGTGCGTGGTCGATAGTTCGAAGCTTGCCTCGTTCCCGCTGCCCGGCGCATGATTACGTGGCCCATAAGCGTTGAGGAATTCTCATGTTGAGTCGCAAACTCTGGCCGGGTCTGGTCCTCTTTCTCGCCACGTTGAGCGGGTCCGGCGCGCTGGCGGATCAGCGCAGTTTCGGCGCGATGCGTTCGCGGGACTACGATGATCGCGGTGGTTATTATCCGCCGCGCCATCAGCAGCCGGTGTTACCCACGCGCCCGTTCTTCGTGCAGCCGTACCCACGTCGGCAATTGGAGCAAGAGGATAACCGCGCTTATCGACATGGTTATCAGGAAGGCTATGGCGATGGGTATTCGGAGCGCGATGGGCACCAGGGTCGGCGCCATGGCCACGATGCGCGATATGGTGGGTCTTATCAGTCTCCTAACGACTACCAGCAGCCGAATTATTACGGGCCACGACCGGGCGCTTCAATCTACTACAACAACCGGTAAAGACGGGCTGCGACTTCGGGACTGTGCGCTTTTATAGGTCGGCTTACGCTGCGCTTATTCGACCTGTAACCTTATTCGGATTTTTCACCGCTGGCACCGCGCGCAGAAATAACTCATGCGCTGGCCGATCACCCGCTGCCGGATTTCG
>JANOVQ010000058.1:0-1935 GCA_031417495.1 Pseudomonadota bacterium
CGCGCCTACGCCAACCCACCGCGGTTTCTTGCACTGGGCCTTGTTAGACGCCCGCCTGGTAGCGCACTCTCGCGCGCGCAGGCCGTGCTGAACGGCGGGCATCTAACAACCCTTACCAACTGCCGCCACTGACATCTCGAACAATGCTGACCCACAATACCAAAAAAGCTGACGCTGCTGCGTACAGATCGCGAACTGATTGTTGGCACCATGGCGAATGAAATTACCCGGCTTGAAGGTACTGGATGTCCCCGGCAGAAATGATCCGCATACCGCTCTCACGCTGGGAGTGGCCTGCCAGTATCGGTCCAGCGGAAAGGCATTTTGAGGACACGGTATCGCTAAGAAACGGTCTACTTGTCGCGTCGAGATGCTTTCGACGAGGCCCCTATTGATCGCTTCACGGGCCAGCTCAGCGGGCGTCCAGTGTGACACGCGCAGCCCGCTGTCCGATGGCGGCTCGCAGGCCAACGCAATGAGGCTGGCGATTTGTTCGGCGCCAAATTTAGAAGTTCCTCCCCCTAGGCGGCCTTATCAATTGTCGCCTGCAATCGCCAAAGTGCTTTTACAGAAACGCGGCGTTCACACTTCTTGCGCAAGCTGACTAACGCCAGGAGCCCCGAACCCGTCAGCCAGATCGCGCCGGGTAAAGGCACGGCAGACGGATTACCAAACTCGAAACTCACACGGAACGCATCGCCGACGCTGTGAGAAACCATTGTCATCTCGATAGCGAGGCCGAACGGTGTCGTTGCGGGAAAAGATCCCGTGTTGCCGAGCGACAGCTGACCGACCGAGAAAAACGCGAGCGCTGCTCCAAAGGATGTGAACGTCTGATCAATTTCTGCCACACCACCGCCGAGGTTGGCGCGGAACTTCAGGCTATCGAATCCGCTGCCCTGCGGCGTTCCAAGCGTACCAAGTAGCAGCGCTTCTGGACCGGGCAGCTGAGTCTGGTCTAGGTCAAAATTGACGGATGCCGTGTAGGAGTGGCCCCCGCCGGCACCATTTGAGGAGTAGGCGGTCGCTAGCGTGATTACCCCAAACAGGTTAGCAACTCCGACCTCTGGCGCGGTGACGAACGCCGCAGCTTCTATCCCTTCCGCAAGGGTGGGCGACGGCGCGGCACCATCCATTGCCGCACGCGCTTCGGCAATGCTCGTACTTCCGACTTGTGCCGTGGCATTGGCGGTCACCCCGGTGACGAATTGGGTGGCCACGGTGGTGTCGGAGATGGCCTTTGCGTTTGCGATTCCAGACGCGCCGGTGGCCATCGCGTGAGCGAGTGCCGGTCCGCCGCCATGGCCGCCATTTTGATCGTCGCCGCCGTGCGCCGTGGCGGTCGAAGTCACTGCTCCACCGCCGGTCGCTGTGGACGTCGCAATAGCCCTTCCGGGCGCGGCGCCGTGCAGGATTGACCGGGATGCGGTGCCGCCTAGCGCGCTTGCGAAGACATTGACTGCCGCCGAACCATGATTGATTCCAGTGGCGTTGGCGCTAGCTGTGCCCGCACGCAATGGACCGGTGCCCGGCGGGCCGATTGGCGCATTCAAGCTCACTGAATTCCCGCCGGCGGCGGTTGCGATGATCGAGACCGTGCTATTGCCGTCCGCTATGCCCGACGCAATCGCAGTCGCATCGCCACCCTCTCCGCCTTGAACCGAGGTGCCAGTCGGCACATTGCCATTTCCGCCGCGGGCGTTTGCATTCGCATTAATGCCGTGGGCGTCACCTATGGTTCTGCCGATCGCATCGGCTCTCGCGTTGCCACCGTCGCCGGCAATCGCAAGCCTGCCTTCGGCAAGCGCGCCACCGCCACCGCGGGAGACCGCCTGCACGTTTACTGTTCCCGCGTCATTCGTGCCGTCGGCGCCAGCATGCGCGTCACCGCCTTTGGCGCCGGAACCAGGCCTATTGCGACCACCACCACCGCCG
>JANOVQ010000059.1:0-5377 GCA_031417495.1 Pseudomonadota bacterium
AGCAACCTTTTCGGTGTCGAGGATGTTGATCTTGGGGTTACCGATGGTCTCGGCAAAGAACAGCTTCGTGTTGGGGCGCACCGCAGCGGCCCACTCCTCCGCATCGTCCTGGTCTTCAACGAAGGTGACCTCGATGCCCAGCTTTCCGAGGGTGTATTTGAAGAGGTTGTAGGTGCCACCGTAAATCGACGACGACGAGACGATGTGGTCTCCGGCGCCCGCAATGTTCAGCACCGCGTAGGTGATCGCCGACGGATCTTTCAACAACCCTTCCTTGGATTGCCGCGCCAGCACGCTGTTGACCACTCCAATCACCTGCCCTGATTTGAGATCGAACACCGGACTACCGCTATTCCCCGGATAGGCAATCGCATCCAGTTGGAAAACCTCGAAGGGTTCACGTAAGCGGCGGATTTGTTCCGCCGAGAGGGTTTGCGTGCTGGCCTGTGGCATCGCGATTGGACTGATGGAGGACACGATGCCGGCGTTGGTGGAGGGATAGAGCCCGAGGATGGCGCCGATCGGATAGCCGATGAGCGCAATCGCCTCGCCTTCGCGCACAAGAGCGTCACTGAGGACTAGTGCCGGACCCGGTGCACCTTCGATTTCGAGCAGCGCCAAGTCATGGAAGCGGTCTTCGGCCACCAGTTTGGCCGGCCGCACGTCGGGGTTCCTGCCGCGACCGAGGAACACCACGAGCTGAGTTTTCTCCGTGAGGTCTTCCTGGGCATGCGCGACGTGATAGTTGGTGATCACCTGGCGTCCGTTGCCGACGATAAAGCCGGTGCCGCCCAACACATTGCGCGGTGCGCGCAGCGCCTCATAAGTTCCCACCCCCACCACGCTGGGGCGCAGGCGCTCGACCAAATCGGGTAAGTCGAGCGCGCTACAGCACGGTGCGGCAAGGAACCCTAAGATCGCGACGAACAACGAGTGAGAAAAATGCTTCATCCGCGTGCCCGTCCTTCCGTGACCAAACCTGCAGCTATCTTACGTTCCCAGGCCAAGGAGGTTCGTACAATCTCGCTGAGGGAGTCGAACTCAGGCTGCCAGGCGAAGCGCCCATTCAGTGCCGAGGCATCCGCCACCAGCTCAGGGGGATCGCCTGCGCGGCGGGGTTCGTAGCGCACGGGCAGGGGCATCCCCGTCAGGCGTTCGATGACCTCAATCACCTGGCGCACGCTATAGCCGTGTCCATAACCGCAGTTGAGCGTCGTCGATTCGCCGCGACCCGCCAGATAGTCCATGGCGCGCAGATGTGCCGTAGCCAGATCACACACATGAATATAGTCCCGCACCCCGGTGCCATCCGGCGTCGGATAGTCCGTACCGAACACCAGCAGCTCGGCGCGTTTGCCGGTCGCCACTTCGCAGGCGACCTTGATGAGCAAGGTGGCGTCTTTGGTCGATTGGCCGATTTCTGCATCCGGGTCGGAGCCGGCGACATTGAAATAGCGCAGGATCACGTGGCGCATGCCGCTCGCGGTACACGCATCGCGCAGAATCTGTTCCGCCATCAGCTTGGAAGAACCATATGGATTAATGGGCACTTTGGGGGTGTCTTCGCGACACACCGGCGAGGCGGGAATCCCGTATACCGCAGCGGTGGACGAAAAAATAAAATGCTGGACCTCGGCCGCCACACAGCACTCGATGAGCGTGCGCGCGCTGCAGGTATTGTTGCGGTAGTACTTGAGCGGATCGCTGACCGATTCCGGCACGATCGTCCAGGCCGCGAAATGCATGACGGTCTCGATTTGATGCGTGCGCAAGGTCTGGGTGACGAGCGCGTTGTCGCCGGTATCTCCGATCACCAGTTCCCCATACAGTACCGCGCCGCGATTGCCCTTGGAGAGATTGTCCAGGGTCACCACGTGATGCCCGGCCTGCCCGAGCAGTTTAACGACATGGCTGCCGATGTAGCCGGCGCCGCCCGTTACTAGAATGTTCGCCATAGTTCCTTGCCTCTGCGTGGAGTCGATGCTGATTCTGCCGATTCTATAGCGGCACTATTGCAGCGCGGTAAACTTTGTCGCTCGCAAAAATCGCGCGGGTGCGCTGGCGCCGTGACTGAGGAGCAGCCGTAGTCTGCGTGACCAGTTGGGCTATACTCACTCGCGGTTGCGCCGCGCGACCACTCATTCGCGAAGGAGAAGGCAGGCATGTTCCGACTTAAAGTTTGGCGGCTGATGGGGTTGCTCGCCGTTAGCGCACCGGTCCTCGCGTACGACTATCCCACCATGGACCGCGTCGATCAGGTGCTCACCTGCATGAAGCAGAACGGCGGGCAGAACGTCGATAACCTGTTCCGCTGTTCGTGCGCGATTGATGCCATCGCTCAGCAGCTCAGCCTGGAAGATTTCAATACCGCGCGCACTTACGAGATCTACAAAAACATGCCAGGCGAAAAAGGCAGCCTGTTTCGCGAACCCGCTGATGGCGGTGCCGCCGTCGATAAGCTCGCTGCAGCGCGCAAAGATGCCCAGAAGCGCTGCTTCGTCGGGGCCACGCGGCAAACCACGGTGCTGACCGACAAAGGCGTCGCCAAGGTGCCGCCGAAAGCCGCTGCTAAGGCTGCCAAATAAGTGCTGGCGGTGGCGCTGCAAAGTGGTTGCCGGAGGGGATTTTTTCTCTATAATCGGTCGCGCCTCGCCAATAAAATTTCAGCGAAAAACGCAGGCGGCAAGACCACGCGCAAGCACTGTCCGGGCACCCCTGGTTGATGTGGTCGGGGCTCCCAAACAGCGCGACGGTAGACCCGCCAATGGGTGCACCGCCTGTAGCGCGTGGTTCGGAGAGAACCGTCCTAACCGAGAAGTCGTCCGCATGACCACAGCCCGCGAGGGATCCAGCATCGTTTCTATTTTTGCCAAGCACGTGCTGCGCGTTGTGCAGTGCGTCTTTATTCACCAACTCGCGAAATTTCGGGCGGCTCCGCTGTCAGGTGAGCCGCTTGCCTCGTTCTCCAAACTCTGCGCTACACCGCTGATCTCGGGTGTGGCGCGGAGTCAAAACTGCCTAGAGATCGACTCAAAACTGTTAACAGCAAAAAGTGTGAAGAAGGAGGAGGTCATGAGAAAAGCATCGTTCAAGCGATGGCTTCTAGCAGCGGCCTCTCTATCAGCAGTGACTGCATCTGGAACAGTCATGGCAAATGCTGAAATAGAGAAGCTGATGCAAGACCCCAATTACTGGGCTTTCCCGGGCGGCAATTACTGGAACTGGCGGTATTCGGAGTTGAACCAGATCAACACCACGAATGCGAGCAAGATCCAGGCGGCGTGGACGTTCTCCACGGGTGTTTTGCGTGGTCATGAAGGCGGTCCGCTGGTCCTGCCAGCTAAGACCACCGGGCTGAAAGGCGACACCCTGTTCATCCATGCGGCATTCCCGAACAACGTCTTCGCGATCGATCTCGATACGCTGGAAGTGGTGTGGGAATACGTCCCGGTACAGAACTACGATGAAACGGTCCCAGTCATGTGCTGCGATACCGTCAACCGTGGTCTGGGCTATGGCGACGGCAAAATCCTGCTGCAGCAAGCTGACACCACGTTAGTCGCGTTGAATGTCAAAGACGGCGCAGTGGTATGGTCGATCAAGAACGGCGATCCGAAGCTTGGTCAAACCAACACCAACGCACCGCACGTCATCAAGGACAAAGTGTTTACCGGTATCTCGGGCGCCGAATTCGGCGTGCGTTGCTGGATGAACGCCTACAACCTGAAGGACGGCAAGCGCGCGTGGCGTGCGTACAGCATGGGTCCGGATAGCGACATGCTGTTCGATCCTGCGAAAACCATGTCCATGGGACAGCCGGTTGGTGCGGATTCTTCGCTGAAAACATGGAAGGGTGACCAGTGGAAAATCGGCGGTGGCTCGACCTGGGGCTGGTGGCCATACGATAAAGAACAGAACCTGATGTTCTATGGCACCGGCAATCCGTCAACCTGGAATCCGGTCGTGCGGCCTGGTGATAACAAGTGGTCGATGAGTATCTTCGCCCGCGACGTTGACACGGGTGTCGCTAAATGGGTCTACCAGATGACCCCCCATGACGAATGGGACTATGACGGTATCAACGAGATGATCCTCGCTGACATCAAAGTCAAAGGTGCCGACACCAAGGCGCTGGTCCACTTCGATCGTAACGGCTTCGGTTACACCCTCGACCGTACCAACGGCGCCCTCCTGGTCGCTGAGAAGTACGATCCGGCAGTGAACTGGGCGACCCACGTCGATATGAAGACGGGCCGTCCGCAAGTCGTCGCGAAATACAGCACGCATCATGGCGGTGAAGACAACAACACCACGAACATCTGCCCGGCCGCGTTGGGAACCAAAGACCAACAGCCTGCAGCGTTCAGCCCGAAAACCGGTTTGTTCTATGTGCCGACGAATCACGTCTGCATGAACTACGAGCCAGTGAGCGGTGGTGAATATGTCGCTGGCCAGCCGTATGTGAATGCGGTCCTCAGCATGTTCCCAGCGGGTCGCGTCTCGCCAGGTCCTGAATTCGGCAACAATGCCGAAAACAACAACCTGGGGAATTTCGTGGCTTGGGACGCGGGCGAAGGCAAAATCAAGTGGTCGATACCGGAACGCTTCTCCGTCTGGAGTGGCGCGCTGGCGACTGCGGGTGATGTGGTGTTTTACGGCAACCTTGAAGGTTACCTGAAAGCCATCGACGCCAACTCCGGCAAGCTGCTGTGGCAGTTCAAAACCCCGTCCGGCATCATCGGCAACGTCAACACCTGGGGCCATAAAGGCAAGCAGTATGTCGGCATCTTGTCCGGTGTGGGCGGTTGGGCTGGCATCGGCATGGCTGCCGGTCTCATCAACGACACTGATGGCTTGGGCGCTGTGGGCGCCTACAAGGGCTTGAACAACTACACCCGTCTCGGCGGCGTGTTGAGCGTGTTCAGTCTGCCCTAAGGGAAGAACAGCGACTAATCACTTAGTCGCTGACCTCAAGACCCGAACCCGGCACCTTTCGAGGTGCCGGGTTTTTTTTGAACACTCGTGTGGCGGCTGAATTCAGGACGGATTAACCCCGCGTACCGGATGATCGAAACCTCGCATTGGATTACGGCTGGGAAATCAGTGCCGCAATGCAAAGCCAAAACCAACAGAATTTGTGGAGAAGCAGGACCATGATTTCGAAGAACACGGCGTGTGGAATGATTCTCGCGAGCCTCCTTGGGGGGACCGCTAACGCAGACGAACATGTGATCAAAGCCGTAATCACCAACTGGACACCCATGATCACGTATGCCAAACCCGGTGACACCCTCAAGTTTGGGCAAATGGCTGGTCACGATACGGAAACCATTGAAGGCATGTTTCCCAAAGATGCCAAGCCCTGGAAAGCCAAGCT
>JANOVQ010000060.1:0-4771 GCA_031417495.1 Pseudomonadota bacterium
GGATCAGCGCGCCGTCGTCGGTCTTCAGACTGAGGCGCACGTCCAGCGCGCCCGAGCCATCCGCTCTGACCCGCGCCCAGTCACCACCGGAGCTGGGCACGATATGCCCTTTGAGTCTGGGGCCTTCGAAGGTCCCAGAGCCCCCAATCGCGATCAGACGGTGCCCGTTGGGGGTAACGCCATGGTCGATGATTGGATCGAGTTTGCATTTCAGGGTGAATAGGAATTCGGTTTCCAGGCTTGGCATCGAGTGGACTCCTTGGTGATGGTTAAATCGGTGTTTGGCCCCTGGCCGATTTGCGTGATCGCTGGTGGTACAGCGCCGATGGCGGCCGACCATAGAGCGTGTGAAAAACGGCATTGAACCTGCGCACACTGCGGAAGCCAGCACGCGCCGCAATCTCGGGCATCGGCAAAACAGTGTCGTTAAGCAGGCGCTTCGCGCGCTGCACGCGCAAGGTCTGCGCGATCTGCAAGGGCGAGGCGGCCAGATGTTCGCGGAATAACCGCGCCAGATGGCGTGATCCGACCCCGAGTCGTTCGGCCAGCGCACCGACGGTGCCAGAATCGAGCGCCCCTTCTTCGAGCAGGCGCAAAGCCCGCTCGACGGTGGTCCGAGTGCCTTTCCATGCCGGGCAGAATGGCGCGGCCTCCGGCCGACAGCGCAGACATGGGCGATACCCGGCGTGCTCAGCGGCGGCGGCAGTGGGGTAGAACGTGATGTTTTTGGTCAGCGGTTGCTTCACCTTGCATACCGGTCGGCAGTAGATTTTGGTCGTGCGCACGCCAATAAAAAATTGGCCATCGAAGGTGGCATCACGGCGCAGGCGCGCTTCATCGCAGGTGACGAAATCAAGCATGGCGTATCTGTAACCAATCGGGAAAACATGCACAAGACGCGGACCGATGATGAGGTCCGAAACCGGCCACTCGCGGGGGTATAAGCTTGGGCGTGTGGCGCGCCCATAGGACGGACGGCGCCGCGCTTTCCCGTCCTACGTTGTTCGCGCTGATAAGGTCATTTAAAATTTTGACGCCGTACTTTCTCACTGTCACGAAGCCATGGTCGAACTTAAGTTAGAACGCATCCTTGATATTCACGCACCGGCAGCCGCGGGGCGTCCGGGGTATCTGAGCGCGGCGAGTGGCCTGGTGCGACTTGGTGCCCACCTCTATGTGGTGGCAGACGATGAACATCACCTGGGCGTGTTTCCAGTCGCGGCGCACACGCCGGGCGTGTTACTGCGCCTGTTTGCCGGGGACCTTCCCACTCAGCCGCGCGCGCGCAAAAAAGCGAAACCCGATCTTGAAGCGCTGGTGCAGCTTCCGGCGTTCGCGCGCTACCCGCACGGCGCCTTGTTCGCGCTGGGCTCGGGCTCAAAGGCACAGCGCCGAACAGGCGTGTTGCTGAAGTTGGATTCCCAATTTGAAATCGAGGACGCGCCGCGGCTTATTGATCTCGCTCCGTTGCAGGCGGCACTCGCTGATGAATTCGCGGATCTCAATATAGAAGGGGCCGTGATCATCGATGATTCTTTGCGGCTGCTGCAGCGGGGTAACAAGGGACACCGGGTAAATGCGGTGATCGACATCGAACTGTCTGCAGTACTCGCGGCCTTGACACGCGGGGACACGCTCAATGCGATGCCGCTTCGTTGCGTTCAGCGTTATGACTTGGGCGAGTGCAATGGCGTGCCGTTCGGGTTTACCGACGCGGCACCCTTAGCGGGTGGAGAAATGATTTTTACGGCGGTGGCGGAGAACACTGCCGACAGTTATCTCGATGGCGAGTGTGTGGGTGCCGCGCTCGGAGTGCTGGGCCGTGAGGGGCAATTGATTCGTATTGAGGCGCTCGCCAGCGCGCCCAAGTTGGAAGGGATCGCCGCCTGGTCAACGCCTCAGGGCGCGCAGTTTCTGGCGGTGACCGATGTCGATGATGAGACGGTGCCCGCGCAATTGTGGTCGGGGCTGTTCGCGCGCTGAGTGAGCGCGTTACGTCTCCGCGCTATTCATCCGGCCCATTATTGGCGATGCGCCACATATAGAGCGCGAGAAAGGAGCGGTGGGGCGCGAACAATTCGGCGCCAGTATGCACGTCATACTTCGGGTGGCCGTCTACAAAGCGTTCAAAAGTCTTGCGCACCGCAAGATCGCCGAGCGGCCAGATATCGGGCTCGCGGAAAAAGAACATCGAGACCATGTCGGCGGTCCAGGGGCCGATGCCTCTTAACTGCACGAGCGTCGCGCTCCGCTCCACTGCGGGCAACCGTGCCAGGCGGCGATGATTCAACGCCCCTTCAAGATCCGAGGTCCGCAGCGCCACCAGCGCCTTGGCCTTGTTTTGCGACAAGCCACAGGCGCGTAGGGCGGTGAGATTATCCTCGGTACAGAAATCGAGGACTCGCGTTGCCCTGCTGGCCGCGGCTTCAACTCTGGTCCAGATCGTTTTGGCAGCTAAGGTGGAAAGCTGCTGACCGACGATAATCCGCGCGAGATGCTCGGCGAGATCCTGGGCGCGCCGCCGCTGGTAGCCGATCGGGCCGATGGTCTCGAGGGTAGTCGCGAGGGCGCGAGACACGCGGCGCGCAGCGCGCAGGAAGTCTTGATGAAGTTCAGGCGTGAGCTGGTGCATTGCGGATGGCCGGTTAAGGGACCGGGATGATACCGCGCCAACGAGTTCCGCGGTCATGCCGGTTCAACTCCGCCGTAAAGCCAGTAGAATGGGCGCCAACGACCCGCCATCGGCGGGGCCTGAAGTATTAGCCGAAGTCTTAGCGATAGGAGCGAACATCATGGGTTGGCACCGAAATATTCTGCGGGTGAATCTGACGGCAGGCACCTGCAAGCAAGAACCCCTGAACATGACCTGGGCCCAGCAGTATCTCGGTTCGCGCGGCCTGGCCACGAAGTACCTGATGGAGGAGATCGATCCCAAAGTGGATCCGCTGTCGCCTGACAACAAACTCATCATCGCCACCGGACCGCTCACTGGCACCATCGCCTCCACCGGCGGACGTTGGACCGCCGTGACCAAGGGCGCGCTGACCGGCGCAATCGCGAGTTCGAATTCCGGCGGCCAATTCGGCGGCGAGCTCAAGATGGCAGGCTACGACATGATCATTCTGGAAGGTCGTTCGCCCACGCCGGTGTACTTGTACATCCAGGACGACGACGTGCAGTTACTTTCCGCCGAAGGCCTGTGGGGCAAATCGGTGTGGGAAATCGAACCCGCGATCAAACACAAGCATCAAGATCCCTTGATCCGTATCGCATCAATTGGCCAGGCCGGTGAATACGGCAACCGCTACGCCTGTATCGTCAATGATCTGCACCGCGCCGCCGGCCGTTCCGGTGTCGGCACTGTGATGGGCTCGAAGCAGCTGAAGGCGATTGCCATTCGCGGCACCAAGGGCGTTAAACCCCACGACCCGGAAAAATTCCTGGCGGCGGTGAAGGTCGCGACGGCGGCGCTTACCAAGAACAAAGGCCGCAAAGGGATGACCTCTGACGGCACCATCGCGATGATGGACGTGACCGGTGCGTTCGGCGCACTGCCCACGCGCAACAATCAGCAGGTGCAATTCGAAGGTGCAGGCAAGCTCAACGCGAAGAGCATGAAGTCGGCGAACGAAAACGGCCACGTGAATTTGATTCAGAATGGCGCCTGCTTTTCCTGCACCATCGGCTGCGGCCGCATCTCGCATATCGATCCCAAGCATTTTTCAGTCAAAGACAAACCGCAATACCAGAAGGCCTCGGGCGGTCTGGAGTACGAAACCGCCTATGCGCTGGGGTCTGCAGTCGGTGTTGATGACATGGACGCCGCGACCTACGCGGGATTCCTGTGCAACGAATACGGCATGGATCCAATTTCCTTCGGCGGCACCTTGGCGGCTGCAATGGAGCTTTACGAAGTTGGTGCGATTACCAAGGAGACGACCGGTGGTGTTGAGCTCACCTGGGGCAATGCCGCCGCATTGTGCTTGATGGCGGAGCTCGCCGGTAAGGGCGAAGGCTTCGGGCGCGATCTTGGACTGGGTTCGAAACGCCTGACCGAAAAGTATGGTCGCCCGGAACTATCGATGGCGGTTAAAGGCCAGGAATTTGCGGCCTATGACGGACGTGCGATGCAAGGCATGGGCCTGGGCTACGCGACCAGCAATCGGGGTGCCTGCCATTTGCGGGCCAATCCCTATGCCAGCGATTTCACGACCCAGGAGCTGAAAGAAAAACCTGAAGTCGTGCGCACCTCACAGGATTTGGTGGCGGCGATTGATGCGACCGGTCTGTGCCTGTTTACGCTGCATTCGGGCGCTATTCCGGA
Source organism: Pseudomonadota bacterium (assembly GCA_031417495.1). Classification (GTDB taxonomy): domain Bacteria; phylum Pseudomonadota; class Gammaproteobacteria; genus CAIKBL01. The sequence continues at coordinate 4,325 of JANOVQ010000060.1, forward strand.
GCACTATGCAGCGCAGATTGACGGCGCCTGTGAAGGGGATTGGGATGTCGCACGCCTGACCGAAACTGGCGAGCGGATCTGGAACCTGGAGCGCGAGTTCAATTTGGCGGCCGGTTTAACTAATAAGGACGATACCCTGCCGAAGCGAATCCTGGAGGAGCCCGCGCCGAGCGGGGTGGCCAAAGGGCAGGTGAGTGGGCTCAAGACCATGTTGCCCGAGTACTACCAGCAGCGTGGCTGGAATGCAGAAGGCCGCCCGACCGCGGAAACTTTGGCGCGACTGGGCATGGGTTGACGCCGATAAGCCTTGCCGCATGCGTGTGAATATCAAACTTCTCGGCTGGATGCGTGAGTTCCTGGCGGACGGAATCACGCATGCGGCAAGGCTTATCGGCGTCAACCCATGCCCAGTCGCGCCAAAGTTTCCGCGGTCGGGCGGCCTTCTGC
>JANOVQ010000061.1:0-14188 GCA_031417495.1 Pseudomonadota bacterium
TGCCCGGCCCCGGTTGGAAGGTCGCGCTCGATGGTTACTTGGAGGCCTACCATCACAATTCGCTGCACGGTAAGACGGTTGGCCAGCACACAGTTGGCAATCTACTGGTGCTTGATACCTACGGCCCGCACCAGCGACTCACCTTCGGCCGTCGCTCGCTCGGCGAGCTGGTCGATGTGCCGGAGGAAGATTGGGATAACGCGCGCCATATCCGGCTCATCCACAACTGCTTTCCGAATTTATCGATCTCCGGAATCCTCGGTGATCACTGCCTCGTGAGCCAGGTGTTCCCCGGCCCCACCCCGGATACCACGACCACGCGCCAGAGCGTGTTGGTACATAGCCCGCCCACTACGCCGGACGCCCGTACGGCGTCCGCGACCTTCAGCGCGATGGTGCTGCAGGCCGTGCGTGACGAGGACTATCCGGTCGGTCTCGCGATTCAAAGCGGGATCCGTGCCGGCGCCAATCAAGCCTTTATTTTTGGGCGCAACGAACCGGCGGTACAGAATTATCACCGCACGGTGGCGCGTTTTATGGGCGGCGAATAAGCAGGAATCCAGCGCGCTGGCCTCAGCCGTATTTGAGTGCGGCCTCGGCCATCACTTCCACTGCCGCGTCTTGCTGCGTGCGCACGCCGAGGATCGTTGCACCACTCTCGGCCCACGCGCGGAAGCGCTCAAGGATGCGCGCGCGCGGTCCGACCAGGCTCTTCTGATCCACCCATTCGTCTGGGACTGCGGCGGCCGCTTCCTCCTTGCGGCCGGCCAGATAGAGCTCCTGCACACGTTCTGCCGCGTCACCAAAACCGCGACGGATCATCAGGGTCTTATGAAAATTCTTCGAACGCGCGCCCATGCCACCGACATACAGCGCCGTCTCCGGCTTCAGCGCGGCGAGTGCCGCTTGCACATCAGGGTCCACGCGGACGTGACAATTCGCCATGATCGCGAGATCGCGCAGCGCTTTGCCGTTACCGGCGCGAGCGAAGCCCTGCTCCAGCCAGGGCAGATACTCAGGCAATGAGCCAGGCACGAAACCCAGCGGCAACCAGCCATCGGCGATCTCGCCAGTCAGGCGGACAGTGGCTTCGCTACCGGTACCAAGATAAATCGGAATCTTTGGATTCATGTGCAGGATTGATTTCAACGGCTTGGCGAGTCCCGTCGCGCCGGGACCGGTATAGGGCAGCGAGATTTCGCTGCCCGCATGGGTGACGGGGGTCTCGCGTGCCCAGATCTTGCGAATGATCGCGACGTAATCCTGCATGCGGTGGTACGGGCTACCCCACGGCTGCCCATACCAGCCTTCGACGATCTGCGGACCCGACACCCCGATCCCGAGCAGCAGACGATCACCGCCGCTCATCGCGTCGATCGTGGCAGCGGTCATTGCCGCATTGGCCGGCGTCCGGGCGGCGAGCTGGATGATACCGGCACCGAGCTTGATTCGTTGCGTCACCGCTGCGAGGTAAGCAAGCGGCGACAACGCATCCGAGCCGTAGGCTTCCGCAGTCCACACCGAGTGATAGCCGAGCGCCTCAGCGCGTTGCACCCGTGCCACGGGCAGCGCCATGCGCGCACCTGAATAACCAATCGATAACGCGAGCTGCATCGCCGCTCCTCCTGCAGAGTGGAATTGGCGATGGCGGACGCCACCTGCGCCTCCTCCACCACTGTTTTCCGAATTTATCGAATTCCCGGATCCTGGATGGCCATTGCCTGGTCCGTCAGGTGTGCCTGGACCCCACGCCGAATGCGGCTACCCCGCGCCAATCCAGATTTAATTCTGGACGCAACGAGCCAGTGGTCTAGACCTGTCGCCACGATGCCGCCTCTGCGCGTTCGACCGCAACCCGCCGTAATCACTTTGGAACCGATTATCACAACAGGAGGTTCGGTTAAGCCAATTTTTTTCACGGAAAGTGATTCATGATCGCCCAGGCGAAACACTCGAATTGGTCGGCGCCCAAGCAACGGCTCATTCTAAACAGGCTCACATCGAAACTGATCCAAGAGCACGGATCACGTGTGCGTGAAGTCGCTGGACGCGCAAAACGTCGTCATTCCAGTGCAAGCTGGAATCCAGGGGTGCTTGTTAGGCCGGATGGATTCCAGATAACCGCTGCGCGGTTTCTGGAATGACGGGGTATATAGATTAGCGACAGCGCCTACCGCTGTCATTGATCCACTATCGATGTGATTCTGTTTAGAGACGGTCGCCGCTGCAATCTGTGCCCTTGCATCAGGCCACCACGACACCCTAGATTATCCGCAGTCGGCCTTGCGCAAATTGCGCCGTGCCCCAGCGGGGTCACCCACTCAACTCACCTTCGCTTCACCAAGGAAAAAATCACATGACACAGGTTCGCGAAATCGCTTCTGGACTGCAGTTCCCCGAAGGGCCGATCGCCCTCGCTGACGGCAGTGTGCTGGTGGTCGAAATCAAGCGCGGCACGCTCACGCGCGTAAAACCCAACGGCAAGCTTGAGGTCATCGCCGAAACCGGAGGCGGGCCGAACGGCGCCGCGATTGGGCCGGACGGCATGGTCTATGTCTGCAATGACGGCGGCTTCCAATGGATGGAAATGGACGGACTTACCATCCCCGGGCATACGCCGTACAACTACACGCGCGGCAGCATCCAGCGCGTCGATCTGTCGACGGGTAAGGTCGAGACGCTGTACACGCAATGCGATGGTCATGCGCTGAAAGGCCCGAACGACATTGTGTTCGATAGCACCGGCGGCTTCTGGTTTACCGACTTTGGCAAAACCGACGACCGCTCGCGCGACCGTACCGGCGTGTTCTATGCCAAGACCGACGGCTCGATGATCAAGGAAGTCGTGTTCCCGATGGATGGACCGAACGGCATTGGCCTCGCGCCCGGCGACAAGAAACTCTACGTCGCCGAAACGTTCACCGCGCGGGTCTGGCAATGGGAAGTCGCGGGGCCGGGCGAATTGGTGCGCGGGGCAGGTATTGGGGGACCCCTGCTTGAGGGGCCAGGCGGTGCGACTCTCCTGACGGGGCTTCCGGGATATCAGCTATTGGATTCGTTGGCAGTCGACAGCGAAGGCTATGTCTGTGTGGCCACGATCATCAATGGCGGCATCACGGCGATTTCACCCGACGGGCAAAAAATCGAGCACGTGCCGTTGCCAGATGTTATCACCACTAACCTCTGCTTTGGCGGCAAAGATTTGCGGACTGCCTACGCAACCCTGTCCAGCACTGGCAAGCTGGTCGCCTTTGATTGGCCACGGCCGGGGCTGAAACTGCACTTCAACGCGTAAGTTCGGCGATCGCCTGCACGGTGGCCGGTCAGCGCTAAAGATTCAATAAAGTTGGAGGGTTAAAATGCTGACCGTGTACACCTGCGGCGGACCGAATCCGCGCAAAGTCACCATCTTGCTGGAAGAGCTGCACTGGCAGTATGCGTGGAAGCTGGTGGATCTCTATCAGGGACAGAACCGTTCGCGCGAATATCTCGCCGTGAATCCCAACGGAAGATTGCCCGCACTGCACGATGCAGCGGGTCCCGGTGGCGCGCCGTTATTGATTTGGGAATCTGGCGCCATCCTGCAATACCTTGCTGAAAAGGCCCAGCGCTTCCTGCCCACGGAAGGCGCCGCGCGCTACGAAGTCCTGAAGTGGCTCCACTTCCAGGTCGCGCACGCACCGTATCTCGGCAATGCACATCTTTATCGCACGATGTACCGCGAGGCGATGCCGTTCGATATCAAGCGCTTCACCATTGAGTCGCGCCGGATCTATCAGGTGTTGGAAGAGCAGCTTGTAAGCGCGCCCTATATTGCCGGTGCGGAATATTCGATTGCCGACATGGCGTGGTATCCATGGATCGAATACCACGCCTGGCAGGGACAAGATCTGGCGGACTTCCCGGCCCTGTCACGCTGGTTCGACATGCTCGGCCAACGCCCGGAGGTGCAAAAAGGCGCATCGATTCCCTGGCGATATGGCGAATTCGGCAGCAGCGAAGTTGGCGCGCGTTTCAAGGATCTCATCACGCGGCGGCTGGACGATCCGGCGTTTAATCTCGACGCCACCGAAGCCGACGCGGCGCTGGCACATCTCGGGATCTAAGGCGGTGGGCTAGCCAAAGCCTGTCTGCGTGAACTCAGCGCAGCACGAGGAGATTATCGTGCACCGTCACAGTACGCCCCACCCATTCGGCAGCTTCGAGTTGGGCGATGACGTCCGTTTCTTGCGCCGTGACAAGCACTCGCGCGCCACCGGGCTCAGCGACGACCGCCAGCACATACGGCGCCCGATTGCGCGCGTAGAGTACGGTGTAACCGGCCATCGTCGCCGGGCCGGAATAGTGATCGAGCACGTCGGCCGTGCGCTGCGCACGCGCCGCTTCTTTAGTGAGATCCTGCCACACGAAGCCGCGCGGCGGCGGATCGCGCGACCACAGGCCAAAGCCCTGCTTGGTCAGCATGCCGGACACACTGCTCAGCAATGCGTTACGTCCCTGCCCCTGGCGCAGTAGCAGTGCCGCACGGCACGTCGCTTGATAAACATAGTTGTTCCACGGCCCACCGGCAAAGGACATCCCACCCGTGACGTTAAGTTCACGCTCAAGTGAAATTCCGAGTTCGTCCGCGTAGATTTCGACCGCGACCGGGAAACAGTTGTAGAGATCGAGGAGATCGATCTGATCAACCGTGAGATCCCCGGCGGCGAGAGCTGCACGTCCCGCGATCGCCGCGCCGGGACAGGCCGTCAGATCGGCGCGCGCAGACACCGGCACCATGTGATTTGACTCCGTACTCGCGAGCGGGAAGACCCACTGCTCGCGTGGAATCCCAAGTTCAGTGGCGCGCGCGGCCGAACAAAACAGCAGTGCGGCGGCTTGATCGATGTTGAAGGTTGAGCACAGCGCGCGCGTATACGGAAAGGCCTGCATGGGATTCTTCGGCGAGGCGTTGCGGATGTTCTCGGGCGCGAGTCGTTCGCGTTTCCATGCGTGTGGATTGTCTGCCGCGATTTCACTAAAGCGCGCATACATTGCCGCCAGCCGGTCACGGTGTTCGTCGACAGTCCAGCCACGACGTGCGCGATAAGCTGACTCCATGATCGCGTACATGCCAATCGGCATCACCAATCCGAGCGCCTGCTCAACTCGATGGAACAGTTCTTCCTTTGGCTCGAGTCGCACGTCGGGTTCGCTATCGAGGATGCGATCGAACGGACTCTGGCCCGCGATCTGCGCGCGCAGTAAGCGATAACCACAGTCGGCGCCGGTGACGAGCGTGGTGTGCGCCTCACCTCGTGCAATGAGCGCACAGGCTTCGCCTATCAACGACTGCTGCAGCACACCGACGCTCGCAAAAACCGAACGCGCCTGCTGCGCGCCCACCGCGCGCGCAACGGCGCCGCCCGGATTGCGGTAATCCCAGCGGCCATGCGGCACGGCGATGTATTGCGTGCCTGGCAAGGTCGCGGCATTCCCTGTATCCGCGCCGGCCGCGTTCACCGCTTCGAGCATCAGGTCGATCGGTTCCAGCGCGCGCGTGAAGTCCTCTTCTTGACGGGTGGCAACGCCGATGCCGACGAGCACGGGGGTGTGATCAGGGATTTGGTTGCTCATATCTCGGGCGCAATCAGGCGTTCGTGTGGGCCGGCGTTACGGATTATTTCCATCAGCGATAGTTTAAGTTGATGACGAATTCTCTCGGCGCATGGCTTTCGTCCCGCTGTTTGCCGCGCTGCTACGCAACGGCGCTATTTACAGCCGCCGGATGACGACCGTTGCTGGCTAGCTCGCGGTGTACCCGACGTCCACCGGGAAATCGATCCCGGTGACCGCCGTGGCATCCAGCGCCAAATGCACGATCGTGCGCGCCACTTCCTCAGGATTCGCCACCCGGCCAAGGAGTATGCGCGCCGCATCGTTCGCCTGCGAGGTCGCGAGTTGTGCGGCGGACAGACCGCGCGTGGATTCAGCAAGATAGGCACGCAACATGCCCGTGCGGGTGGGACCCGGGCTTACGCAGTTCACGCGTATCCTGGGCGCGAGTTCCGCCGCCAGATTCACGGTAAGGCCGCTAAGTGCCGCCTTCGCCGTGCCGTAGCCGGCGTGGCGACTGCGTCCGCGAAGCGCCGCTACCGAACCGATGAACACGACCGCCGCACCATCGCTGAAATTGGACAGCAGCGCCTGGGTGAGAAAAAACGGTCCGTGCAGGTTGGCGTTGAGGAGTTGCTCCAGATCGGCAGGGGTGATGTCCGCGAATGCCTTAACCAGGTTGTGTCCGGCAGCATGCACCAGCGCGGTGACGGGTTGTCCCGCTAACCGGCGTGCGACCTCGGCGATACCAGGCGTGGTCCCGCAGTCGGCAACGATAGTTTCGCCCGCGCCACCCGCCTGGGTAATCAAGGCGAGCGTCGCCTCGAGCGTGTCCCTGGTGCGACCCACGCAGGCAACCTTCATCCCACGCTGGGCAAACATCAGTGCCGCAGCGCGACCGATGCCGGATCCCGCGCCTGTGATCACTGCGATCTTCATTTTTCTTCCCCTGATATCGCTTATGCGCGGCTCAAGCCTAGCGCACACATTTTCGGAGGCGCCAGAGACGCCTGAGTTCGGACACTATTTGTTTTTGGATTCAAATGACGATACTCCGGAGAGACTGGATATCCTAGAATTACCATAGCTCAGCCAACCTTCGCTTCTGCGCGCGTCGGGTCGCTGATCGCAAAACATCTAAAGGACATCCTATGAGCGCCATTCCCGACCCCAACGCCTGGCGGCGCAATTCCTCTGGCAGCAGCGGATGGTCACGGTCGCCGCATCCTACTGCCGCGAACAAATTCTTCATCGCCTCGGCAGACTGCCATGCGCAGGAGCCGAACGATTTCCTGTCAGCGCGAGTACCGAAGGCGTACCACGCGCGGCTACCTGGCATCCTGCAAACCGACGACGGCAGCAAGTTTCAGAAGACCGAGGGATTTCGGCCGGTCCGCCTGAGCGATCTCAAGTTTGAAGGCGAAGACCTGGAGCGCAACGAATCAGGCAAGACGCCGCAAGAGCGGCTCGCCGCACTTGATCGCGATGGTGTCGATTGCGAACTGATTTTTCCGAACAAGGGCCTCACCGTGTGGGCCACCCCTGATGCCGAGTTCAGTCAGGCAATGTGCCGCGCCTGGAATGACTGGGCATGGGAAACTTACGGCCCCTACAATCAGCGGCTCTCACCCGTCGCCTGCCTCGCGCCGGGCAATCTCAAAGGCAGCATTGCCGAAATCGAGCGCGCCGCGAAACTCGGTTTTCGCGCCCTCGCGCTGCCCTGCAAACCGGTGTGGGGTGCGCCCGATCACGAACACCCGAATTACAACCTGCCGGAATTCGATTCATTGTGGTCCGCCGTGTGCGACGTCGATCTGCCGATTACGTTTCACGTCTCGACCGGGCGCGATCCGCGCACCGCGCGTGGCAATGGCGGTGCGATCATCAACTACGCCGTCCACTCCTTGGCGCCGACCATGGAGCCGCTGGTCAATCTGTGCGCCAGTGGGGTTATCGAACGCTTCCCCAAACTCCATTTTGGATCCATTGAAGCCGGCATCGGCTGGGTGCCCTGGATGCTGACCGCGATGGATGAGGCCCACCACAAGCACCATATGTGGACGCGACCCAAGCTCAAAAATTTACCGAGCGATTATTTCCGCGCCAACGGTTTCGCGAGCTTCGGCGAGGACGCCCCGGGACTCGCCCTGATGCGCGAATTCAAGCTCGGCGATAACTTTCTGTGGGCTAACGATTACCCCCATCACGAAGGTACGTGGCCCCATTCCGCCGCCGCCATCGAGCGCACGATGGGCGGACTCAACGATAGCGAGCGCGCCAAGGTCCTTGGTCTCAATGCCGTGCGCATTTTGAAGTTCGAGATTCCAGAATGTTACCGGCGGTTCACTGAGAGTGCAGAGTCGGGCGGCGCACGCTAACGAGGACTTGCAGGCGGCTTGGCAGCGCGCCGAGAAAATGCGTACGCCATTAGCACCCGTAGTATCCCCGCTCGGAATTCATCTCAAACTCGGCAACGCCACCGCCATTGATTATGAGCGGTTGAACTTTAGTGTCCGGCGACCTGATCCGCGCCGACAAGCCCGCGTTGTTCATTGCTGCTGCCATCCCGGTCTTTTCTTTCGAGTCCATTGCGCTCGCCACGCAATGGGGAACGTCGCAGGTGCTCAATTGGAAGAAGTGCTTACTCTGCGCTGTTAGAATCCAGCCTGCACGGCATTCAAATACCGAAATCCCTGGTTGAACTGCCTAGGCGTCGCATTTAGCAGGAGCGGTTTACAGATGGGTGAAGAACAAACAGCGAACGGTCGCGATTGCGACGCGGCAATTATCGGCGCGGGTTTTGGTGGCCTATACGCGCTCCACAAGCTGCGCAATGAGCTGGGCTTGAATGTCCGCTCATTCGACGATGCCGGCGGTGTCGGTGGCACGTGGTATTGGAACCGCTACCCGGGTGCGCGTTCCGATACAGAAGTGACCGCGTACTGTTATTCATTCGACCGCCAGCTATGGGAAGACTGGCAGTGGACGGAACGCTATCCGCGGCAAGTCGAGATCCTGGCTTACCTTAACGAAGTGGCCAACCGCCATGATCTTCGACGGAGCATCGAATTCAACACCCGGATTGTGCGGGCAGAATGGGACGATAACACCCACCGCTGGCGCCTGACGACAAGCAAAAACGAGACGTTCTCGGCGCAGTTTCTCATTGAAGGGGTTGGTTTGCTGTCGTCGACTAACACGCCGGCCTTCCCTGGCACACAACAGTTTAAAGGCGAGATTTTTCATACCGCGCGGTGGCCTCATGCGGGCATCGATTTGCGCGGCAAGCGGGTCGGGGTGATCGGCACGGGCTCCAGCGGTATTCAACTCATCGCGGAAATCGCGCCGCAAGTCTCCGAGCTGTTGGTCTTTCAGCGTACCCCACAGTACGTCGTACCCTCGCGCCACAGTCCTATCTCGCAGGCAGCCCTGGCGGCAATTCGCCAGGATTACGCCGGATATTGGCGCGGCGTGCTGAACTCCGCGACCGCATTCGGGATCGAGGAAAGTGCGATACCGGCGTCCAGTGTCTCGCACGAGGAACGAGAAGCGGTGTTTGAGCGAGCCTGGCAGGCGGGTGGCGGCTTCCGCTTCATGCTGGGTACCTTTAACGACATTATCACGGACCTCGACGCTAACGACGCAGCAACAGATTTCATCCGCAGAAAAATCCGCTCCCTGGTGCACAATCCTGAGATCGCAGATGCCCTGACGCCGACCGATCTGTATGCCAAGCGCCCACTCTGCTGCGATGACTATTACGAAAGCTTTAACCGCGATAACGTGACCTTGGTTGATATCAAGACTCACGCTATCTCTGCCATCACTGAGAACGGCATCCTGACTGAAGCAGGTCATTACGATCTGGACGTGATCATCTTCGCGACCGGCTTCGATGCCGTCACCGGGAATTACCTAAAAATCGACACCCGTGGCCGTAGCGGCCTGACCTTGCAGGAAAAGTGGGCGCGCGGACCGCGCGCGTTTATCGGACTGACGATCGCACATTTCCCGAATCTTTTTATGATTTTCGGGCCATTTGGACCCTTTACTAATCAGCCTCCGGTTCACGAGTTCCAGATTAACTGGATCGCGGAGGCCATTGCGCGGGTGCGTGCGCAAGGTTTCGCGTCGTTCGAAGTCAGCCAAAATCTGGAAGATCGATGGATTGACGAGTGTAACGAGATCGCGAACACCACCTTGTTCCCACGGGTCGATTCCTGGATCAATGGCGGCAATATCGTCGGCAAGCCCAAAGCATCGATGTTCTATATGGCTGGCATGGCGGCTTACGCCGCCATGCTCCGCGACATCGCGGCGCACGATTATCGTGGCTTCGTGGTCGATGGCCACGAACGCTAGCGACGTTCGCGTTCACCGTAGGTGGCAGGGTTTTAGCGCCGCCATGATCCCCGCGAGATTTGCGTTCATCGCGCAGGTGCGCGCAACTGCTGAGCGTGTGCTACCTCTGAACCAGAGGGTCAACTAATGACGCTCATGAAGACGGCCAGTTTGTTTATCGTGACCGCGCTCGCCGAAATCACCGGCTGCTACCTTTCGCTTCTATGGTTAACGAACCGCGCACGACTCTGGGTGCTACTACCCGCTGCAGGTTCGCTCGTCATTTTCGTGTGGCTGCTCTCGCTACAGCCCACCGCCTCTGGTCGTGTATACGCAGGCTATGGCGGGGTTTATATCGCCACCGCCATCCTCTGGCTGTGGCTGGTGGATGGCGTTCGTCCAACGACCCAGGACCTTGTTGGCTCAGCCCTCGCGTTGTGTGGGATGACCATTATCATGAGCGCGCCGCGAACCTGAACTACGCGCAAGCGAAACAACAGAGGGGAAAGACTGACCGCCATGCTGGTCGCTATGCGCAGAGAGGATTAACCACCACTTCCGGCGCGCATTTCAGCCCTGAATTTCGCCTCAATTCACCTGCCGCGCTTTACCCACCCAATAGGGATCGCGAAGTTCGCGCCGTAGAATTTTGCCGGAAGGATTGCGCGGTAATGCGGCAACGAAATCGATCGAGCGGGGGATCTTATAGCCGGCAATTCTGCTGCGGGCGTAGTCGATCAGCTCTTCCGCCGTGGCCGCGGTGCCGGGCTTCAGTACCACCACCGCTTTCACGGCTTCGCCCCATTTTTCGTCCGGGATCCCAATCACCGCGACATCGGCAACCGCGGGGTGGCCGAACACGGCGTTCTCTACTTCGGCGGGATAGATATTTTCGCCGCCGGAAACAATCATGTCCTTCAATCGATCATGAATGTACAGGAAACCCTCGTCATCGAAATAGCCGGCGTCGCCGGTGTGGAACCAATCGTCGATGATCGCGCTGGCAGTGGCCGCTGGCTTGTTCCAATAACCCTTCATGATCACCGCACTTCGGATCACTATCTCGCCGACCTCGCCTGGCACAAGTACCGCGCCTTGATCATCGATTACGCGAATTTCAATACCAGGCAATGGAACCCCGCACGAGCGGAGCTTGGCGCGTGCCGGTGCGTGCGCCTCCGCTGGCAGATAGGTTCCGAGGCCGGTCGTTTCCGTGAGGCCGTACAATTGAATGAACGGGCACTTAAAAATTGCCTGCGCGCTGCGTAGTAAATCTTCCGCAATAGGAGAGGCGCCATACGACAGCCGTTTCACGCTCGAGAAGTCGGTGGTCGCGCATTTTGGATGCTGCAGCATGAACAACAGCACCGCCGGCACCACGAAAAGGTGATTGACGCGATATTCTGGGATGAGCTCGAGAATACGCGCGGGATCAACTTCCCGCATGACCACACCAGTCCCGCCTTGGGCGAGCGATAACAGTCCAATATTGGTGCCCGCGACATGGAACACCGGCATACACACCAAGCCAACATCACCCGGCATGGCATCTACGAGTTCGGCGCGCGAGGCAGAATCAAACAGCGCCAGATAATTCGCATGGGTTAACTGCACGCCCTTCGGATTGCCGGTCGTCCCGCTCGTGTAGAGCTGTAGGACATCGTCCTCGAGCGCAATGGGCAGCATTGGATCAAGCACTGACTGCGCATCGCGCCAGGGCACGAAGGATGGCGCGTCAGGCAACAGCCCCTCCATCGCAATTACGATCCTGAGGGCGGGGCACTCGCTCAGCAGTTGCGGCACCAGCGCGAGATACTCCTCCCCGACGAACAACATCTCGCAGCGCGCGTCGTTCAGGATGTAATTGATTTCCGGCACCGCGAGGCGCCAGTTGACCCCCACCAGGACCACCCGCGCCTTGATCGCACCCAGCAATAACTCGAAGTAGTGATCGGAGTTCTTGCCCAGAAAGGCAATCCGCGTTTGCGGCAGACACCCCAGTGTGAGCAACCCCTGCGCGACTTGATTGGTGTGGCGATCGAACTCGCCATAGGTGGTGGCGCGACCTTCGAATACCTGTGCAGTGGTAGCTGGGCGCACCCGTGCGTGCAGGCGCGGGATGTCGGCCATCGATTGCATGTCGTCGAAATAGAACATCTTCCCTCCCCAGGCTTCGCGATTTTCTACCAGAAGCTAGCACATTCCGGATTCTCGCGGTCACACAAGAACGGTTAACTTTCCGCCGCGCTCAACGCCGCACCCACGCGCCGGCCGCGTGTCCCGCCTGGCGCCCGCTGGCAAGACAGGCCGAAAGGAGATAGCCCCCGGTCGGCGCCTCCCAATCCAGCATCTCGCCGGCCACGAACAGACCGGGGCGCGCAACCACCATCAGTTGTTGATCCAGTGCGGAGAAGGACACTCCGCCAGCGGTACTGATCGCTTCAGCGAGTGGCCGCGGCGCCAGGACGGCGATAGGCAAAGCCTTGATCGCCTGCGCCAGTCGCGCCGGATCTTGCAGATCGGCGCACGGACAAAATTCATAAAGCAGCGCCGCCTTTACCCCCGCGAGATGGGCTCGACGCTTTAGGTGGGTCGCGAGCGTCCGCGCACCCTGCGGCTGAGAAAGTCCGCGCACGAGTTGTTCAAGTGACAAGCCCGGGGTTAAATCGAGCCACAGGAGCGCCTTCCCGGCACGTTCAATCTCCTTGCGCAGCAACGCTGATAGCGCATAGATGAGCCCACCTTCGAGACCATACTCGGTCACGACAAATTCCCCCGCTTGAGGAGCGCCGCCACTCGCCCAGGCACGGACTGATTTCACCGGCGCCCCGGCAAAGCGGGTTTGCAGGTGCGGCGTCCAGGCAACTTCGAAGCCACAGTTCGCCGGGGCCAGCGGCGTGACCGGAATGCCCTGGTGCGCAAGCGTTGCGACCCAACTGCCGTCAGCGCCCAGCCGCGGCCAGCTCGCGCCGCCCAACGCGAGCACCACCGCGCCCGCTGGGACTACGAGTTCGCCGGCAGGGGTGGTGAATTGCAGTGCGCCATCCGCCCCCCAACCCTGCCAGTGATAATGCATCGCGAAGCGCACGCCTTGGCGCCGCAGGCGCTGCAACCAGCGTCGCAGCAGGGGCGCGGCCTGGTAGTCAGCGGGAAACACCCGCGAAGAACTGCCCACCACGCTCGGAATTCCTAATTCCAGCGCCCACGCGCGGATCGCGTTGGCGTCGAATCGCCTCACCAGTGGGGTCAACTCGGGGGCATCGAAACGAGTGAGGAATTTCGCAAGCGGCTCGGCATGCGTGAGATTGAGGCCACCCTTACCGGCGAGCAGGAATTTGCGCCCGACGGACGCCATGCGATCAAACACGCACACACTGGCACCGGCCGCCCTCGCCGCTTCGGCGGCCATCAACCCTGCGGGCCCCCCGCCGATGATAGCGACTTCGCAGTGGGCGTCTCGCTCAGTCGATTTGCCGAAGGTGCGCACTGACAAATCTTCCGGCCGAACTACCACGTAATCGTCGCCTCCAACTGCCGCTTACGCGCCTCCCAATCCGGCAAGACCGCCGTCAACAATTGATAGAAGCGCGCGCCGTGACCGCGATAACTCAGGTGGCACAGCTCGTGAAGAATCACGTAGTCCAAACATTCTGGGGACGCCTGGATGAGCACTGTATTCAACGTCATCCCACGCTGCACACACATGGTGCCCCAACGCGTGCGCATGCTGCGGATCCGCAACAATGGCAAGGCATAACGCGCAAAGCGCGGATGCGCGTGGCAGCGCGCGAGCGCGCGTGGGAATTCCACTTTGGCGCGAGCGAGATACCAACGCGCGAGCGCGGACTCAGCCGTCGCCGCATTCGAGGCGCCGACCCCACCCACCACCAAAGCCTCTTCTGCAAGCGCCACTTTCGAGCGTCCTGCAGGTTGTAACTTCAGCGCGTAACCGCGTCCTTGGAAAAGATGCGTCTCGTCTTCGATATAGCGCAGACGTGCACGCGGCGGCGGCAGTTTCTCAAATTGCGCGAGCTGCCGGGCGATCCAGCGCCGATTGCGCGCGACATAGAGCTTCACGAGCTCCTCGGGGCAGGCCAATGGGGCACGAATCACCACCCGCCTATCGCGATGGACTTCAAGCCCGAGGGTACGCCGCCGCGGACTGTGTTGGACTTCGTAAATCAGCTGCGGCGATTCATTGCTGACTTTTGCTGGTGCGAAGACCTCAAGCACCGGCGCCGGTGGCGCCACC
>JANOVQ010000062.1:0-3907 GCA_031417495.1 Pseudomonadota bacterium
GACACCGGTGCCGTGCAGGGCGGAGATGTAGTGCGTTTTGGCGAAATCGACAAATTCCAAACGCCGATCAATCTGGCGGCGCATTTCTTCGCGCAGCTCGGGCGCCAGACCGTCCCACTTATTTACCGCAATCACCAGCGAGCGACCGCACTCGAGCACATCCCCCAGCACACTCAGATCTTGCTCACTCAAGCCCTCACGAGCATCCAGCACCACCAGGGCCACGTGCGCGAGATCGATCGCCTGCAAGGATTTTATCGCGCTGAATTTCTCGACCACGTCGGTGACCTTGCCCTTACGCCGCAGCCCGGCGGTATCAATCAAGGTGTAGTCGCGACCATGGCGCTGCATGGGAATAGCGACACTGTCGTGAGTGGTGCCGGGTAGATCGGCGGTGATCATGCGTGGTTCGCCGAGCATCCGATTGGTGAGCGTTGACTTGCCGACATTCGGTCGCCCGCAAATCGCCACGCGTACACTGCGATCAGGTTCGGATGCCGGGTCCGGCGGATCCTGCCAGGCGGCGGTGATCGCCTCGATCATCGCGGCGACACCGGTGCCGTGAGTAGAGGAGATCGCAAACACCGGACTGAGTCCCAGCTCCGCGAATTCTGCGCACACTTCGAACGGATCCTGCCCCTCGGTTTTGTTGACGGCGAGGACCAGCGGTTTATTGCTTTTGCGCAGCGCTTGCGCGAGCGTGCGGTCGGCGGCGGTCAGGCCTGCGCGACCATCGATTAAGAGCACACCGACCGCACATTCCTCCAGCGCCAGTAGCGCCTGCTGACTGACTTTGAGCGCAAGTGGATCGGAGGAGTCGTCGATGCCACCCGTATCGACCACCAGATAGGACGCGGCACCGACTCGCCCAACGCCGACCTTGATGTCGCGAGTGACGCCGGGCACATCGGCGACCAAGGCGTCGCGCGTGCGCGTTAGGCGATTAAACAAAGTGGATTTGCCGACATTCGGCCGCCCGAGCAAGGCCAAGGCAGGTTTTACGTCACGTCGAATGTCGAGCGCCATCGCGCGGCTGTCGTAAAATTAATCGACGCGAAACGCGGCGATTTTTCCGGAAGAGCTGTAACCGAGCAGGGCATCTCCGAGATCGAGCGGGGGCGTGAGGATGCGTTCCTTGTCCACTCTTTCACGCGCAACGATGGCGCCAGTTTCAGCGTCCAGCCAGTGCAGATATCCTTCGAAATCCCCGACCACCACCCAGTGCTTGAAATAGGTGGGGCCGGTGAGGCGACGGTATTTCAAGTCCTTCTGGCGCCACACCGCGCTGCCATCGAAGCGATCAAGCGCCCACACCACGCCGTGTTCGTCGGTGATGTAGACACGCTTATCGTCGACCGCAATGTCGTCGTAAGTCGACATGTCACGCGTCCACTCGATGCTGCCAGTCTCGATCGCAAGCGCGGCCACCCGGCCCTGGAAGCTGCCGACGAAGGCGGTGTTGTCTTTCACCACCACTTCGCCGTCGAGATCGACCAGTCTTTCAAGATCAGAGCGACCTGACGGTTGCGCGAGTTGGGTTTCCCACAGCTGTTGGCCAGTTGCGAAGTCGAGGGCGACCAGGCGCCCGTTGTCGAAGCCGGCATAGAGCACGCCATCCTGCACTGTCGGGGCGGCGGTGCCGCGCAAGGTGAGGTTCGGGATCGTGCGGTCATATACCCATTTCTCGAGACCGGTGTTGGCATCCAGGGCGTAGATATTGCCGTCACCTGTGCGCACCACGACCACCCCATTCGCGGTGCGGGGTGCCGCCAACACCTCACTCGAGACTTTCGCGACCCACAGTTTCTTGCCAGTCGCGGCGTCGCGGGCCACCACTTCGGCTTCAGAGGTACCGACGAAGACCTTACTCTCCCCCGCGCCAGGACCGCCGGAAATTCGGCGATTATCGTCATGCTTTGCCCAACGCTTGTTGCCATTGCTGGCATCGAGTGCGATCACGTGGCCATTGCGATCAGCGGTATACACGTAACCGTCGGCGGCGGCGGGCACCAGTTTTAAGTAGAGATCTTCGGCGCCTTTGCCGGCGCGCTCCGACCACAACTTCTGTACCTTGAGCGTCGGCACGAAATCTTCGCGGAGCTCAGTCGGCAACGTTTCCTTGTCGACCTTGCCTTTATCACTCACCCAGCCGGTGGTGGTATCACGTACGGTTGTCCAGGTGTCTGCGCAACCAGTGAGGAGCACGCCGAGGGCCACTATGCCAAACCAGAATTTGTGCATCGTTCAGTTGGCCGCTTGACTATCTGCCGGCACACCCAGCGCGTCACGTTTAATTTCAAGATATTCGACTTCACCGCCCACTGCACTGACTTCGGCAATCGCCAGGGTGTACATCGCGAGCGCGTCTTTGCGTTGGTTGAGGGCGGCAAAAATATCGCCGCGAATTTCCGCGAACAGGGGATGTTCGCCTTGCTTGGGGAGCTTGGAGATTTCGCTCAGTGCGGCTTTGGCATCGCCCTCTGCCAGCAGCACCTGGGCCAGACGACTGTGCGCAACCCCGACGAGTTCAGAGTCTTGGCCGTGATCGATCACCCACTGTAGCGGAGGCTTGGCTGCCGCCAGTTTCTGATCGTCGACTTCCAGGCGCGCCAGCAACAGCGCAGTCAAGCGCGCGTAAACGCTGTTCTGATAGCCTTCCATGATCGCTTTGGCTGTGGTGCGCGCTTCGTCACTCGGGCCGGCGGCCGCGATCTGCAGAAAATGCTGGTAATTAATCGAGGCACTCTCGGCAGTGGATTCCTGCACCTGCTGCCAGTAGCGGTAGCCAAACAGCCCGGCCAGTCCGAGTGCCAAACCGATCAGGAGGGCTTTGCCGTTGGCGTTCCACCACTTACGGATTTCGTCCAGTTGTTCGCGTTCCGAAACATTCGTCTCCACGGTCGATTCTCCTCAATTATTTAACGACGGCAGCCAGTGCGTGCAGCATTTGTTGCCGGGGAACTCGTTGCTGCTCGCCTTGCCCCCGGAGTGGCTTGAGCGTGACTTCGTCCGCAGCAAGCTCGTCTGCACCAATGATGACGGCGACGGCCGCGCCGCTGCGGTCAGCGCGCTTCATCTGTGCTTTCACACTGACGCTGCCACAATCGCACACTGTGCGAAAATCGGGCCAGGTATCGCGCAACGTCTCGGCCAAGGCCAGGGCGGTGGCGCGTTGCGCGAGCTCGATGCCGATCACATAAATCTCTGCTTCCACCGAACTTTCTGCAGACCCTTGCGGCACGAGTTCCAGTAGACGCTCGAGTCCGAGCGCAAAGCCGATGGCGGGCGTGGGGCGCCCACCCATCTGCTCGACTAATCCATCGTAACGCCCCCCAGCACAGACCGTGCCTTGCGCGCCAAGTTCATCTGTAATCCACTCAAACACAGTATTCGAGTAGTAATCCAAACCGCGTACCAGATGCGGATTGATCCGATAGGGGACCCCGGCAGCATCCAGCACCGCACACACTGCCGCGAAATGCGCGACCGACTCGCCATCCAGGCAATCCCCAAGGCGCGGTGCACCCGCAATTAATTCCTGCAGCGCGGGATTTTTTGAATCCAGGATGCGCAGCGGATTGCGCAACAGACGGGCCTGGCTCTCTGCATCGAGTGCTGCGCGGTGCGTATTGAAATATTCGGTTAGCCGTTCGCGATACTGCTCACGCACTTGGGGGGTACCGAGGCTATTGAGCTCGAGGCGCAGATTCCGCAGACCAAGCACCTGCCACAGTCGGGCCGTCATAAGCAGGATTTCGGCGTCGATATCAGGTCCGGCCATGCCAAAGGCTTCAACCCCCACTTGGTGAAACTGGCGGTAGCGCCCTTTCTGCGGACGTTCGTGACGGAACATCGGACCAGATGTCCACACCCGCTTCGGCCCTTCATACAAAATATTGTGCTCAAT
>JANOVQ010000063.1:0-7938 GCA_031417495.1 Pseudomonadota bacterium
TCACATCGGTTCGAACTCGCGAGGTAAATGGTGAACAAGGGGTCGTGGAAGGCACGTATACCGCGAAGGTATCCGGGCAATTAAGCGGCACGGCGGTCGGCACACTGACCTTTTCGGGTAGCAATGCCCGCGGGACCGCCAACGATCTGGGCACCGCTTATCTCGCCTCTGGCGACGTCATCAACTATAAAACTCAGGGCGTGTACTGGTCTGGCAGTAACGGCAAATGGGAAACTCGAGGCGCGGTCATGATGGGTGACCAAATGCTGGTAGTGGAGGGCCAAATTTCTATGTCAGACGGCGTGTTCTCATCCAGCGGCAAAATATTCGAGCTGAAATGAGCGCCCCGTTTTGAATCTTGACTCGAGACCTTGAAGGAGCTGCGCCCGGAACTCTCTCGGCGCGAGTGAATTTTAGCTTCCTGGAAGAAACCCGCTGCGTGCGGGTTTCTTTTAGTTAGTCGCGAGTCGCCGGTGCCGGGTCTGCTAGCGCCGCGGGCGCCCCACCGCTCCAAACCAGAATATTCTGCTCGCGCCGCGCGACCTGTTGCACATCAGCCAGTTCTTCGATCAATTCATCCAACAGGTTGTCGTCGAGATCGTATTGACGCCGTAACACGCGCAACGAAACCCGGCCGTTCTCCTGCAGGTGACGGCGCACGTCGCGGATGATGTCCAGCAGGTTCATGCGGCGTCTCCGCGCGCGTCCTCGACACGCGTGGCCTGGGCAGCCATGCCAAAGCGGGTGTAGCACTCGTGGGCGCGTGCGAGTGCGGCAGTGCGTGCGGGGTTCTGCCCTTCGCGTTCGGCCAACTGCGCGCGCAGCTCGTGCAGCTCGCCTTCGCAAACATGCATGCAGGTGCGCGTTAACAGTGCTTCGTACTCGTCAAGCGTGCCTGCGATGACTGCGGCGGGCTCGTTCAATGCGAGCTGGGCACGCGCGAGTACCGCATAGCCGCGCGGGCTAAACACGGATTTTGATTCGCGCATGAAATCGACTCCAGCTTGCGCAGCAGCGCGACCCAGCGGAGGTTGGCCGAGCTCTAACTGAGCATTCGCGATATGCGCGAGGAAAAGTGGCTCCCATAAGCCCAGGGTCCCGGTCCCTCGAATGCGCCGTAACGTATCGGTCGCAACCTGTACCATCGCCGGTAGGCTTTCTGAAAGCGTGGCATCAAGCAGGAGCACCGTGCCAGCAATCTTCTTCCGCGCCTCCGCGACGACGCCGACCACTTGCCCGTTGCCCGCAATAGCCGCCTCGAGCGCACTCTCGAGGCTCGCCATTTCGCGCTCGCAGCCAACAAGCTTATGGTCTTCATGCGCAATCGGCGCGCCAAACAGCGCCATGATGCCGTCTCCGGTGTATTGATTCACCGTGCCTTCGAAGCGATGCACCGCATCAGCCAGGATCGCGAAGTAGCGCTCGAGCAATTGATGCCATCGCTCGGGGTCGAGTTGCGCCGCGAGTTGCAGCGAGCCCTGGATGTCGGCGAATAGCACCGTGACCTGCTTGCGCTCGCCTTCGAGCGCGGACTTCGATTGCAGAATTTTGGCGGCGAGGTGTTTGGGCGTGTAGTCCGCAACGCGGCGAGAAAGGGGTTGGGCCGAAGGAATATCCGCCACCAGCGTTGACGCGCCACACTTCGGACAGAACTTGGCCGTCGGCTTAAGCTCAGTCCCGCAGCTCGCGCACGCGCGGACCAGCCTGCTCCCACATTCCTCGCAGAATAAAGCACCCGCTTCGTTATCGTGCTGGCATGCGGGGCATTTCATTGGGTCATTCTAGGGCGCTGCAACGAAGCGGCTCTGGGTGAAGCTATTCAGATAATAGCCGCACGCTCGAACTCGTCCAAAAACCACACTGCCACAGCGTGCCCTGCCTCTCCCCTGACGGGGTTGAAGTTGAAGTATCCGAGACGTCTTAGCACAACGGAAATTTCGACGAAGCCGCCGACTGGGCGAAACACTTCGGCATGCACAAATGCGTAGGCAGGTTCCCGAATATTAGCGCCGGACATTGCACTACACCGGCACGAAAGTCTCGATGTTGAGGCCGACTACGGGAGCGAAATGGGTGACGTTGCCAGTCAGCAGCGTGAGCCGATGGTCCAGGGCGGTCGCGCCGATTCATGCATCGGCCAACCGCAGTCCGTGCGAGAGCGCCAACCCGTCGATCAGCGAGGATGCGCGCTCAAAGATAGCTGGCGTTATCGGCACGATCTCGGTATTGCGCGCGGCTAGTCCCTTCTTCAGCCGTGAGAGTTCGAGCTTGTCGCGACAGCCTTGGGCCGACTCAATATAGGTCACACTTGATATGCGCCAGGCATCGAACATGTGCAATCGTTCGGCCGCGGTCGCGTACCCACGCGTGAGCCACACCAGCACATCTGTATCAATCAGAATCTGCGACAAGGGTGCTAACGCTGCGTGCCGTCGCTGCGGAAGCGGGCCGCATGGATTGCGCGGAGATAGTTTTCCACATTTGCCACGTCTTCTCGGTCGCGCCACATACCGAACAAAGGATCATCGGCTGAAAATTGCTCGGTCTGTACGGCCTCTTGGGATTCTGCCTCAATACGCACCGTTACGGTGGCACCGGGTATCTCGGCCAGTTTGCTCTGCCAAGCTTCGGGTAACTCGGTAACTTTCACATGCTCGATTACTATCGCGTTCATGCTGTGAGCCTCTGGCAAAAATCGCGGCCGTAGCTTTCACGGCGGCTTAGACCGATTATTGATTATCCGAAGGCCTTCGTCGACCCATGCCGCGCGTCGTCCCAGGGGAAACACACAGCATGATGGGCGCTATTCCGGGGACAGTTTCTGACGGCTCCCAACAAAATATCGATCTAATTCACGGAGATGATAGAGGGAACTTAGCCGACATTCGGCGATCTGATCGACTGCCCCAGTGATTAGGTTGCGAGGAGAATGTCATGCAGGGAGTCGAATTGTGGCACGCACGAGTCAGAAGTGCGTTACCGGAAATCCATACGACTCGTCTGCGAAGTCTGTTCGCAGCGGTCGAGGGACTGTTGCTCGGGCGTCAACTTTGGTTGACTGGCGTGGGTCGTGGTCTGGCAACGAAAACTAGTGAGAAGCACGCCCGAGGGGAGCGTGAGCCGTGGCTATTAGTCAGCAATCTCCCGCCACGACGACACACCGCGAAACGCGTCGTTGCCCTCTATCAACAGCGCATGACCATCGAGCAAGCCTTCCGCGACCTCAAAGCCTATCGCCATGGGTTTGCCTTGCGTGGGAATCTCGGCCGGCAACATGACCGGATTGCCAACCTGCTCTTGATTGCCGCCTTCGCTATCTTCATCCTCTGGATCATCGGCTTGGTCGGCATCACCCGCGGACTTGCCCGAACACTCCAAGCCAATACCGAACGCCGCAAACGCGTGCTTTCGACCTCCTTCATCGGGGGCCGCTTGTTCAAGCAAGGCTTCGTCCTCAAACTCGCTGAAGTCAACCAGGCGCTCACTGAATTACGTTTCACCATCCTCGACAACTGCGCCGATACCGCGTGACTTTTTTTGGGAATCTCTCAGGGAGAGTTCTACGATAACCGAAATCGGCAAACTGTCCCCGGTTTGCATTCATCGATTGCGTCCAGCGTCTGATCGCCCCTGCCACAGTCCCGCCAAGGCCTCGGCCAGTTTATTCAGCACCGTCGGATCGGGCATCGGCAAACGCAGATAGCTGCGGCCGGCTTTCTCGTCAATCTCCAACAACAGGGTGGTCGTATTGCCGTTGCCGCTCGTCGGCGCGCGGCCCGAGGCGGCGATTTGCGTGAGGAAGTTCAACCCCGCGTTGAGTAGTCCATTCAAAGCCTCGCTGGTTGCCGTGTGCGCGAGATCAACCGTGACATCGGCGTCGCGCTGTGCGGCCGACGCGTCTTTTTCCGCCGCAAGCGTTTCGGCTTCGGCAATCGGCGCAGTTTCCTGCATCACCGGCGTGCCCGTGTTGCCGGAAACTTCTTCCACCCCTTCCATGAAGCGCGACAACCGCGTGCCGCCGAGCGACACTTCGGTGTTGCCGCCGTCCAGGACACCCGCGAACAGCGCGCGTTTGAATCCCAGTATCCCCAGCATGCCTTCCTCGATCGTGCCCTGCGCGACAAAATTCACCACTTGCACGCTGCGCCGCTGGCCCATGCGATGCACGCGCGCGATGCGCTGCTCCAGCACCGCCGGGTTCCACGGCAGATCCATGTTCACTACCGTCGCGGCGTGCTGCAGATTCAGTCCGACACCGCCGGCATCGGTCGACAGAAATACGCGGCACCGCGGATCGTTGCGAAACTGTTCAATCAGCGCGCGGCGCTTTTCGGCGGGCACGCCGCCGTTGAACATCACGTAGCCCAGTTTGCGCTTGTCCAGCCGCCGCGCGATGACTTCGTGCATGCCGATCCATTGACTGAACACCACGGCTTTTGCCTTGGCGTCCTCGAACAAATCATCCAGCACCACCGTCAACTCATCGGCCTTGACGCCGTGATCTGTCTCGTGATCGAGCAGCCAGGTGGTGTCGCATGACATGCGCATGTTTTGCAGCGCACAGGTGAGCCTGCGTTGATCGGCGTCCGACAAAAACTTGTAGCGCCGCCACTTGGCAACGATCTTCGCGACGATTTCGCGGTTTTCCTCGTGCAGTTCCGCCTGCTGCTCGGTCATCGGCACAAAAATGTTTTTGTCGATGCGCTTGGGCAATTGCTTGAGCACTTCGGATTTGCGGCGGCGGATCATCACGGGCGCGAGTGTGCGCGCGATGGCGTCGAGCTTCTGATAGCCGATGACACGGCCGGCCTCGTCGCGCTGTTGATGCTCATGTAGCAGTCGCCAGGTCGGGCCTAAGCGGTGCTGATCGACAAACTGCACGATGGAAATCAGTTCCTCCAACCGGTTTTCCAGCGGCGTTCCAGTGAGCACGAACGCATACGGACTCGAGAGGCGCTTCAATGTGCGCGCGGCGAGCGTGTTCCAGTTCTTGATGCGCTGCGCCTCATCAGCGATCACGAGATCGGGCGACCAGCGCTCCACCTCGTCCAGGTCGCGCGCGAGCGTGTCGTAGGAAGCGATTTTCCACATCACCGTTTCAGCGTACTGTTGCCGGCGATTCACCAGATTGCCGGAAATAACCAGCGCCTTGCGCCCGGTGAAGCGCGTAAGTTCAATCTCCCACTGATGCTTGAGTGATGTCGGACACACCACCAGCACGCGCTCGATGCCCACGTGCGCGGCCAGAATCTCGGCCGCAGCAATCGCCTGCACGGTCTTGCCCAAGCCCATGTCGTCGCCGATCAGGCAGCGCCCCGCGCGCGCGGCAAACAACGCGCCCTCGCGCTGATAGGGATGCAACGGCACTTTCAGCAGACGATTTAGCGCCGCACTGTCCGCGCCCTCGGGAAAAAACTTGTCGATCAAACCAAGCAGCTTTTGCTTATCCCGAACGCCGGCCATGAAGTTGAGCGCGTCATCGTAGACACGCAACTCATGATTTTGCCTGGCCTCGGCTAGAAACTCGTCGAGTTGCGCCATCCCTTCTTGCGGCAACATCCAGCCCAATTGCTCATCGAATACAGTGCGCGCCGCGGCCAGCAAGGGTGCCGGGCACTCTGCGCCGGGCCGAAAGTGCAGCGCGCGGCGCGCCCCGTAGCTCAGATAAATCTCGCTGTACGGCGGATGAAAGCCGGCGGCAAACGCCGCGCGCGCGCCACGCTTGCGTTGCAACTTCGCCAGCATGAATTCCACGTGCTTGCAGGTACCGAGATTATTCGTGGAGAAATCCGGGCACGAGCAAAAATTCTCACCCGGTCGCAACCCGCGTATGGCCACGCGGTAACGCCCGCCGCTCGCCGGATTAACCACGCGAAACTCGGAAAACAGGGGCTCGGCACCGTGATTTTCGAAAGTAAAATTCTGCTCGCGTCCGAACTGACGCCGCAAGGTGCGCTGCCAGAGTTCCGCGGGAATATCCGGCGGCGCGTGCAGCCGCGATAACTTCGGTTCGTTCTTCGTTGATTTTTTGCGTGGCGCGCGCGGTTTCGTTTGCATAGGGGTTACTTTCAGGAACGTACCGTGGTGCCGAGGGAAATTAAACCGCGAGTCTAGGAGAAATCGGAGTCGATAGTGACCGCTAATCGGAGTTGCTCGATGGCTTCTTCGTACCGCCGAGCGACGTAAAGGGTGAAACCCAAGACTGCGTTGACCTCGCTCGACAAAGGATCGAGTTCAACCGCGCGGCGCCCTTCGCTCAACGCCTTATCGAATTCGCCGATACTGCTCAAATACCAGCCGTAGAATTCGTGGGCCGAAGCCAGCTCCGGCTGTATTTGAATCGCAAGTTCGTATTCCTTGGCCGCAGCGGCATGGTCGTGACGAAGCATCCAGTGCATGCCGGCGAGCCATACGTGGGGTTCGGCCAGCGAGGAATCGAGCTGTAACGCTTTCTCGGCCGCTTCGCGCATGCGGGGCAATGCGTCACGTCCGGACAGCGCATAATCCGTCGATACCCAATAGAAATACGCCATGCCGTTGTAGGCCAACGCATAATTCGGATCGCGCGCGATGGCTTGGCGCAGATAACGGACGGCCGCATCCCAATCGTTGACGGTGGCGGCAGCCTGCCGACCTTTCAGGTACAACTGATAGGCTTCTAAGTCCGCTGTTGGTTTACGATCAAGTATCTGTCGCTCGCCGGCGGCAAGCGTGACCTGCAGTGCTTGTGCCACGGTCTGCGCGACCTCGCTACGAATCGCGAAAATATCCTTGAGCTCGCGATCGTAATGCGCAGACCACAGATGGTAACCATCGGCGCCATTGATCAGCTGCGCGGTAATCCGCACCTGGTCACCGGCCTTGGCGACGCTACCTTCGAGCACGGCGCCGACGTGCAATTTTTGGCCGATGGTCTCGATCGATTCGTTTTTGCCCTTGAACGCAAACGACGAGGTGCGCGCCGCCACATGCAATCCCGAAACCTGCGCGAGCGCGGTGATCAAATCTTCGGTGATGCCGTCGCTAAAGTACTCGTTCTCTTTGTCCGAACTCATGTTGACGAACGGCAACACGGCGACGGATTTTCGCGTCGGAGACGGCGCGGTTTCGATGGGCTGCGCGACTTTTGTCGGTGCGACCACCGGCTCTGGTGGGTGTGGTCTTGAGGTTAGCCACTACCCGGCGTACCCCAGCACTCCGGCAACTGCGATTAGCGCGCCTACGACTCGTTTTGCTCGTCCAGTCTTCGCCGGACCCTGAGCTTGCACGGGGCTCGCTTTCTCGCTCGCCAGCGGGGCTTCGAGCGGCGACATTCCTGCAAATCCCGCTTCGTGGATTTCGGTTGCCGAGGCGACGCCTTTCAGCTTGTAACTGCCATGGGCACGCCACTGCACGGGTTGGCCGAAGGGGTTACCGAGGCGCTGCTGCGCGCTCGCGGCGACCGCCGAAGACATCAATACTTGAGTGGGACGCGCGAGGCCGCAAATGCGCGCCGCCAGATCGACCGCGAGCCCCTCCACCCGGGGATGGGCGAGATCGCCATCCGCCCCGGCGCGTTCGCTCACCTCGCCCAGGTGCAGGCCGATGCGCACGCCCGGGAGATCTGCCTCCAAACGATGCGCTTGCTGTAACCGTAACGAAAACAAGACCGCCGCGCTCGGCGTGTCGAAGGTCAGAAAGCAGCCGTCGCCCGCCCAATCGACAATACGCCCACCGGATCCCGTTGCGAGTTCCCAAATATGCGCGCGATGGCGGGTGATGAATTCGCCGACCACCTGATCGCCCCGTTGCGTCTTCAACGCTGTCGAGTCGGCGAGATCGACGAACACCAGAGTCAGGATCCGTGAAGTGGTTGGCTCAGACATTTGACATGTCGCTGGTGGTCACTGGCAGCTCATGCATTTCGGCGAACAGTCTCCGGTGTCGAGGCGTCCAGCA
>JANOVQ010000064.1:0-7709 GCA_031417495.1 Pseudomonadota bacterium
GCGATCGCGCTGAACAGCAGCGCGGGAAATAGCACGAAGTACACGAGCTTCTCGAGTCTGCGCCAGAACTCATAGCCGAAACCCGCGTAGAGATAAATAGCCGAGCAGAATCAGCGCGAAGTCGGGCAGGATTAGCCAGGCGTTGTGCATGGTTTGCCGCGCTTCGCGATTTCTAAGACACTGCCTGATGTCTGCGCCCGCAGACCATCGACGCTCATGGATCCCGGGTCTCCGCTGCTCCGCAGCTCGCCCGGGATGACGGAGCTTGGCCGGTGGGTCTATCTTCGACGTTTTTTACCTTGAATCGGAAAGTTTCCCACCGCTGTAATCCAGGACGACCTTAGCCGCGTCATCCCCGAAAGCGCGGCTCGCTTTTCCGGGATCCGCATTGAGCGTCTACATCCTAGGGATTTCGGACCTTCGCGCCGAGGCAGTTGCCCCTGAGATTATGGGATCTCACAGCACCGCGCACACCGCATCACAGAAGTAATCAATATTCTGCTGATTGATCCCCGCGACATTAATCCGGCTTGAATCCACCATGTAGATGCTGTTTTCCAGCTTGAGACGCTGCACCTGATCTTTGCTCAAGCCCAGGAAGGAAAACATGCCGCGCTGCTGTGGAATAAAATCGAAGCGTGAGGTGCCGAGGCGCGCCCGAAAGGTTGCCGCGAGCTGGCTGCGCAGGGTGTTGATGCGATCACGCATTTCGGTGAGTTCGGCCTCCCATTCAAGCCGCAAGGCGGAATCGGCGAGAATGCGCCCGACGAGCGCGCCCCCGTAGTTGGGCGGCATTGAATAGATTCCGCGCGCCACATTCTGGACCTGGCCATACACCACTTCAGCCTCAGGAACGGTCGGCGAGACCACTGAAAGTGCGCCAACTCGTTCGCGATAAAGCCCGAAGTTTTTTGAGCACGAACTGGCGACGATCATTTCCGGCACGCTGGCCGCCAGCTTACGCACGCCGTAGGCATCTTCGCTAAGCCCCAGCCCCAAGCCCAGGTAGGCGAGATCGACAAAGGGCGTGAAGCCGCGTTGCAAGGTGATCGCGGTCACCGCGTCCCACTGGGCAGGATTCAGGTCAACGCCGCAGGGGTTGTGACAGCAGCCATGTAACAGCACCAGATCGCCGCGCGTGATCTGGTTGAGCGCAGCGCACATCGCCTCAAACTTGAGGCCTTGCTGGGTCGCGTCGTAGTACGGATAGATTTTGATCTCGAGCCCGGCGTCGCCGAGCAACGGGACATGATTAGCCCAGGTTGGGTCGCTGACCCAGATTGCGGCAGCCGGTCGTGCGCGGTTGATCAGCTCTGCGGCCACACGTAGCGCGCCACAACCCCCGGGCGCCTGTACGGTGCGCACACGATTGGCGGCGAGTGCCGGGCTCTCAGTGCCGAAAATCAACTGCTGCATCTGCTGATTGAACTCGGCGTCGCCTGGCGGACCGACATAGGTTTTGCTGGTTTCCGCCGCGCGATGCAGCGCATCAGCTTTCTGCACCACCGCCATAATCGGCGTGTGACCCGCTTCATCTTTATAGACGCCGACACCGAGATCGACTTTGTGGATGTTGGGGTCCTGGCGATACGCCGCCATCAAGCCCAGGATCGGATCTGCAGGTAGAGCCTTGAGGGTTTCGAACATTGGGTCACTGCCGCGAAGAACGAAGGCGCGCATGATATCGGGCAGCGCCCGACTTGAGAATCACTGCGTGGCCTAGGTCGCCTCAGCGCACGTAGCATTGCTGCTCGGCAGAAGCGTAGCGCAGCGCGTTCAATTGAGACTGACTTTGGGCGTTATCGGTGGCGTCACCGTAGGCTTGAATGCCGCTGAAGGCGAGATAGTAGAAGGCTGGTGTGAAAATTGTACCGATGAATACAGCGGCCCGATTGCGCGGATCGTCGGTGAAGCCCGGGCGGTAATCGTACTGGGTCTGCATCAGCGCGAGGCGCTGCGCATAGAGATCGCGACAAGTTTGCGCGGCCGGCACCGGTGCCACACGCGGTGGATACGGACCCAGCACCAGCCGCCGGCCGTCGCTGATCCGGTCGTAGGCGAATTGTTCGGCATCTTCGCGCACCTGTCCCGGGGTTGGCCACAGCGGTCGCGTCAACGCCTGACTTGCCCAGCACAGCAGCCCCAGCATCAAGAAAAATTGCTTACGCATGAACTGTTCCCCACGTGCCGAAGGCCTTGGACTGTACTGCAAGATGGCGGCCGCCGCCGCGCCCACTTGAATTAACGCAGGCGGCTACAGAAAGGCAGCGGGGTGCGCATGCCCCGTCAGCAACGACCCATACAGCGTCAGATTGGCTTCGTGGGCGAGGAAGCCATGGCAACAGATGGCGCTCACATCCTGATAGGCATTCTGCAAAGGGTGGCCGGGCTGCAGTACGGCCCCACCGGCCTGCAGAAATAAGGCTTGTACGGCGGCCAGACATTCCCGCACCGCATAACTGGTTTCGAGATTAACCTTGGCCGCCTCCACCGGCGACATGGCGCGACCGGCCTCTGCATGGGCGCGAATCGCCTGCGCCGCCTGACCCAGGAGCAAACGCGCACTCTCGATCTGCAGGCGAGTGGTGGCGAGCATGGTGTGTGTCGCCGCGGCGTCGATGCGCGTGAGGCCGGGCAACGGGAAAGCGCCAGCTTGCGCACCGAGGGTGGTGAGATTCGCGACGAAATGGCGCCATGCCGCCTCTGCGGCGCCCAGTGCCGGCCCGGCAAGATTTAACACCAGCATCGGCACGAAGGCCGCTTGATAGAGCGCTCCCGGATTCACCTGCGCGCCCGCTGTCCTGGATTGAGTCGCGTGGGCATAGGACAGAAAGCGGTGCGCCGGCACCCGTAGTTGCTCGGCAAGCAGGCTTATGCTGCCGGTGGCCTGGAGTCCTGAGACCTGCCAGTCATCGAGCTCGCCGAGCGAGTCACCCGGCACCAATAGGCACCCGACATCGATCACTTCTTCCTGTGCATTTTTGACCACCACGCCGCACAGCGCCCATTCGCGGGCTGCGGCGCCTGAGCAAAAAGTAAACCGCGCACGCTCGATCAAGTATCCATCGTCAACCTTACGCGCAGAATTCTTGCTCGGGTTGAGGGACGCGCAGACTAAAGGATCTGGGTTGTGCGCAAACACTTCCTGTTGGGCCTGCTCCGGCAACAACGCAATCACCCAGTTGTGGATTTGATAGATCGCAAGGACCCAGGCGCTGGCGGGGCACGCCTCGGCGACCTCTGTCACAAGTGGTAGAACTTCTGACATGTGCAGTTCGTCGCCACCAAAGCGGCGCGGGCTGTACACGCGGCACAGGCCGGCCGCACGCAGCGCCTGGATATTCGCGGCCGGTAGGCGCCGTGCTGCGCGGCCAGCGGCAGCCTGCGCGGTAAGGCCCGGTTGCAGGGCAGAGACCGCCTCTGATAAATCTGTTGAGCGCTCGCGGCTGGAATTCACGGCAGGCATCGGTGGGCTCCTTCGATCAATAGTGGGCTGGATGGTAATCCTCGCGCACGCTAACCGACACTGACAGTCGGCCCGTCTGGCGTTACGCTACCTGCAGTACTCAACTTTCGAGGAGAACCGAGATGTCCCATGCCTCAGAGAATGCGCTCACCCGAACGGTAACGGAACGTCTCGCTAACTGCACTGATCCGCGTTTCAAGACCCTGATGTCGTCGCTGGTCACCCATCTCCACGCCTTCGTACGCGACGTGCACCTGACGGATGATGAATGGATGCAGGCGATTCAATTTCTAACTGCCGTTGGCAAGGCGTGTACCGAGCAGCGCCAGGAATTTATTCTGCTGTCGGATACCTTGGGTATCTCAAGTCTCGTGCTTGAGGTGAATCATCCGGCGCGCGCGGGTTCGTTGGAATCAGCAGTACTCGGACCCTTCTATGTGGAAGGAATGGCCGAGCGCCCATTGGGTGCCGATCTCACCGACGGCATGGCCGGCGAGCCGACCTTTTATTCGGGTACCATTTGCGACACCGATGGCCAGCCGATTGAGGGCGCGATGCTGGATATCTGGTCGTCTGATGGCATCGGTGTCTACGACGTGCAAAATCCTGGCCCGTTCAAAGCCCAGGGACGCGCCAAAATCAAAACGGATACTGGCGGGCGCTACTGGTTTCGCTCGATTAAGCCCGCCGACTACCCGGTGCCAACGGATGGACCGGTGGGCGCTTTGCTTAACGCGCAAGGGCGGGAACCAAATCGCCCCGGGCACTTGCATCTCATCGTCTCTGCGCATGGCTATACGCCAGTGGTCACGCAAATCTTTGTCGCCGATAGTGTGTATCTCGACAACGATGCGGTATTCGGCGCGAAGCAGGCGTTGGCGGGGCGCTTTGCGCGGCACGCGCCGGGGACCGCACCGAATGGCGAGGCAATCAAAGAGGCGTTTTATACGGTGGAATTCGATATGCGACTTCTACGGGCAGCGTGAACTTCGCGCTGCCGTTGCGAGCGAACGCGTCAATCCAGTTAAGAAAATAAGCGGAGCGCGCCTCTGTTACTGGATCACCACGTCGCTGCGCGCCTCGCAACGACGTGAACATAGTGGCGGCCTGTCCTGCACCGCTTAATCCGTGCATCATGCCACATGGTTTCTAATCAGCTCACCCGCTTTATTCTGCTTGCGCTCGTCGTGGGCACTGCCGTTGGCTGGCTGGTCAACACGCAATTTCCGGCATCGAGTGCGGACTTCGCGACCAACGCGGCGTTGTTGCCAATAATCTTTCTGCGCCTGATTAAAATGATCATCGCGCCGCTCGTGTTCTCGACATTGGCCGTTGGTATTGGTCGCATGGGCGATGTGGCAACGGTTGGGCGGGTCGGCGGCAAGGCGCTCGCATGGTTTGTTTTTGCGTCCGTGATGTCATTGTCGCTCGGGCTCGTGCTCGTGAATTTTCTGCAACCGGGACAGGTGCTCCAATTGCCGCTGCCGGAGGCCAACGCAAATTCAGGCATTGAAGCCGGTGCACTCACCTTGACTGGTTTCATCGAACATACGGTGCCGAGCAGTGTGGTGGACGCCATGGCGCGTAACGAGATATTGCAAATAGTGTTCTTTGCGCTGTTCTTTGGCACCGCTATGGCTGCAATCGGCGAACGCAGCCGCACGGTGGTGGATGTGCTCGATGCGCTCGCGCACATCATGCTTAAAGTGACTTCCTATGTAATGTTATTCGCGCCGCTCGCCGTGTTCGGAGCGCTTGCGAGTACGGTCGCGAGCCGCGGCCTGGGCATTCTCGGTGTCTACGGTTTGTTTGTGGGGGAGTTTTATCTTGGGCTTCTACTGTTGTGGCTATTGCTGCTCGGCATTGTGTCGCTGGTGATCGGGCGGGGCGTGTTTCGGCTGGTGCGGCGTATTCGCGAGCCGTTGCTACTGGCCTTTTCCACCGCAAGTTCCGAGGCGGCGTATCCGAAGACCTTGGAAGAGCTCGAGCGCTTCGGCTGCAGTAATCGAGTCGCGAGTTTCGTGTTACCGATGGGCTATTCGTTCAATCTCGATGGCTCGATGATGTACTGCACGTTCGCGGTCATGTTCATTGCCCAGGTTTACGACATCCAACTCTCGGCCAGCCAGCAGATCATGATGCTCGCGATTCTGATGCTGACTTCGAAAGGAATTGCGGGCGTGCCACGCGCCTCGTTGGTGGTGATCGCGGCGACGCTCGCCCAGTTCAACATTCCCGAAGCCGGCCTATTGCTATTGCTTGGCATCGATCACTTTCTCGATATGGGGCGTTCGGCGACCAATGTAATCGGCAATAGCGTCGCCACCGTGCTCGTCTCGCACTGGGAGCACGAGTTGCGCGGCGACGAACACGAAATCCCGGCGACCTTACGACACACCTGATCAGCACGCTCGATACCCAGTACGCGCACTGTACGACTGGTCGATGACCTGCGTGCGCCGCGCTGAATTGAAGGAATATCCGGCGTAGGACGCAGACAAGTTCGAGTCGCTTGCCGAAGGCTTTTCTGCGCTATGTCACTGCCTCACCCAATCAAAGGCTCCAGGCTCTCCGCAGTGTGCTGAATATGGGCGGCGACGGCAGCGCACGCGCCAGCGGCATCTCGCGCCAGCGCTCTGGCGAGGATTTCCCGATGCTCTTCCGGAATATTTCGGGTGGGCAGCAATTGTCCGTGGGACAGACTGCGATAGCGTTTGTGTTGGTCGAATAAGTTTTGGCGGAACTGGCGCAAACGTGGCGACGGGCAGGCGGCGACCAGCGCATCGTGGAAGGCGGCGTTGCGCTCTTCCCAATACAGGAAATTCGTGGCGATCAGATCGTCAATCTTGGACAGTCGATGATGCGCGGCGACGATGCCCGCTTCCCAGATGTCATCGCCGGCCGCAATGCTGTCGTGCAGTGCCTCAGTTTCGAAGATGATGCGCAGCCGGGTCACATCCCGCAAATCGGCGACCGAAATCGGCGCCACGCGAAAGCCGCGCTGACCGATGAGCGACACGAAGCCGTCGGCGACCAGGCGGTTCAAGGCTTCGCGCAGCGGCGAGGCGCCTATGGAGTAGCGTTCGCGCAGATGGTGGATGGCCAGTTTGGCGGCGGCGGGGTAGTGGCCGCCAAGGATGTCCTTGCGTAGTCGCTCATAGGCGGCATCGGCCAAGGTGGTGGCCGCGCGGAGATCCAGGCTCGCAGACTCTTCTGCCAGGGCCATGTCTGACTCCTTGAAATTATCGATATTGAGTCCAAAATCGTCGCGAGCTGCACCGTAGCGGAACCGCGACACCATGTACACGCTACACGGTGGTGAATAGATTTTCGATAGATTAAAAGATTATCGATATTTTTATTGCGCGGCCCTTGGGTCAGCCATTAAGATTCGACTGGCCCGTGTCGGCGATTGCGCAAGGCGGAGCACGCACGCTCGATGCGCTGCGCGCCCAGAAAATGACTGCAGGTCCATGTACTGCACGAACCGCCGTCACCGTAGGCGCTCCCCTAATCCGACTTAGCGTAAAGGTCATTTCATGTCGCACTCGACACCTCGCGTCTCCCTTCCTGTTAATCCCAAACGTCCGGTACTGCACTTCATCAACGGGCAGTACGTGCCTTCGCAGAGTGGCAAAACCTTCGCCGATTTCAGCCCGGTGGATGGTGCGCAGATCGCGGTGGTGCAGGAAGCAGGGCAAGTCGAGGTGGATGCCGCAGTGGCGGCCGCTCGCGCGGCGCTAAAGGGGCCGTGGGGCAAGCTGACTACCCCTGAGCGGATGGCGTTGCTGCACAAAGTAGCGGACGGGATCGAACGGCGCTTCGACGAATTCGTTGCGCTCGAATGCCTCGATACCGGCAAGCCCTACGCGAATTGCAGTCACACCGATATTCCGCGCGGCGCTGCCAACTTTCGCATCTTTGCTGATCTCGTGAAGAATGTGCCGACAGAGGCCTTCACGATGGAGGCGCCGGATGGTGCGCAAGTGCTGAACTATGCGCTGCGCGTGCCTAAGGGCGTGATTGCCGTGGTGTGTCCGTGGAATCTGCCATTGATGCTGATGACCTGGAAAGTAGGACCCGCCCTCGCCTGCGGCAACACCGTAGTCGTCAAGCCGTCGGAAGAAACCCCGCTCACCACCACCTTACTCGGTGAAGTCATGAACGAAGCGGGGATTCCGCCCGGTGTCTTTAATGTGCTGAATGGCTTCGGGCCGGATTCCGCTGGCGCCTATCTCACCGA
>JANOVQ010000065.1:0-11154 GCA_031417495.1 Pseudomonadota bacterium
TCAGGTTGCCACCTTGCTGCGTGCGGAGGGCATCGACTTCGTCGCCGTCGATCTGCGACCGGCCAGTATCCGCGATGCCTGGGAAGCCGGGGACAAGGTGTTTTATGGCGACATCACGCACGCTGATATCCTGAGCGCGCTCGGCACTGCGCGCGCGCGCGCCCTGGTCCTGTGTTTCGATGACGAAGCCGCCGCCCTGCGTACGTTGCGACATTGCGGCCACTCCATGCACGGACTACCGGTGCTCGTGCGCACGCGTGACGACAGTAACCTCGAGCAACTGTTCACCGCTGGCGCCAGCGCCGTGGTCCCGGAAACTCTCGAAACCAGCGTCATGCTGGCAACCCAGGTGATGAGTGCGATCGGGATCGAAGACGCGCGGATCGACGCGCGCATCCGCGAACTGCGCGCCGCGCACTATGCAGCACTGCGCGAGCACTGAATGCACCTCGAGGTGGAGGCGACGGCTCGACGCTCAGATCGCCTTCCCGCACAATGCAAGGCCAAGTTACCAGAGGAACGCGGCATGGAACTGAGCGAAATCATGCGGACCAACGGCACCTGCCGTTTCTACAAACCGGATCCGGTATCCGATGACGTGCTGGCGCGCGTGCTCGATGCCGCCCGCTGGGGACCGACTGGCGGTAACCGGCAACCGGTCAGTTTTGTGGTGGTGCGCGAGCGTCAAAAGAAAGAAACCCTGCGCGACCTCTATCTGCCAATCTGGAAGCCTTATTTCGCGGCTGCTAAGGAAGGCACCTTGAAGGTCGGCTCCAAGGGCGGATTACTCGATAACGCCAACTATTTTGCCGAGCACATGGCGGAGATACCGATCATGCTGGTGGTGTGTGCGCGCCTCGCGGACGTGCATCCCACCGATAACGGGCTGGGCCGACTGAGTATTGTTGGTGGTGCCTCGGTGTATCCGGCGGTGCAGAATGTCCTGCTTGCCGCGCGCGCCGCAGGTCTCGGGACGGCGCTGACTACGCTGTTGTGCGAAGAGGAAGCCAAAGTCAAAGCGTTGCTGAAGATTCCGGACGAGGTATCGACGGCAGCGATGGTGACTATCGGCTGGCCGGCAAAAGCATTTCCGAAGAAGCTTACGCGGCGACCGTTGTCAGAGATCGCATTCGTGGACGAATACGGCAGCGGATTACCGGGCGCTGATCAAGTCCCTTGAGTTTACGGGTGCTCTGGTTCTTGTCTGCGCGCAAACACCACCCGTCCTTCAAACACCGTTTGCAAAACCTGCGTCTCGCTGATCTCCTCAGGCGCTATCTCGAACAGATTCCGGTCCAGCACGATGAGATCCGCGAACTTACCGACCTCGATACTGCCGCTGTCCTGCGCCACGCGCAGCGCCTGCGCGCCATTGCGCGTGAAGATGCGTAAGGCCTCGGCCAAACCAATCGCCTGCGCTGGCCCGAGCACACCTGCACTGTGACCGTAAGGATCTTTGCGCGTGACCATCGCCTCAATCCCGGGCCAGGGATTGGGCGTGGCCACGACCGACGGCCAGTCGGAACCGTAAATCATGGTGACACCCGCATCGAGCATGGACTTGATGGGCCAGAACTGATCGGCGCGTGCGCGGCCGATGACCTGCGCCATCATTTCCACCAGCGGACCGGGATACCACAGGATGGGTGACAACTCGGCCACCGCATTGAGTTGTTTGAAGCGCGGAATATCCGCGGCTGCTACCAATTCCGCATGGGCAATTTCATGGCGCAGGCCGCGCGTGCCATTGGCCTTGCGCGCGGCGGCAATCGCATCGAGTGCGGCGCGCGCGGCACCATCGCCGGTGGCGTGCATCTTGACCGTCAGACCGAGCTTGTCGAGTTCAATCAACGCGTTATTGAGATCGCGCTGACTGTGCTGCAATTCGCCCTTGAAGCCGGCGCCGTGTATGGCATCGGGCAGATAGGGTTCGAGCATCACCGCGGTGCGCGTCGGCGGAATACCGTCGACGAAAATTTTCGCGAAGCCAGTGCGCACGTGCGGCGTTTGATCGTCCTGCCAATGGCTACGATTGCGCGCTTCGTCGGCGTCGTTCTCGGTCCAGGTCGCACGCCATGGCCGACTGGTACCGACCCGTATGTCGAGCTTGCCGGCGCGATCAAGTGCTACGTAGGCGCGCACCGCATAGCCATCTGCGAGCGCATCCTTCATGGCCGTCACACCAAAGGTGTTGACCGTCGCCACCGCCCATTTGGCGGCAGCCTGATATTCAGCATCACTGCGTTTCGGCAGACGCTTCATCGCGAAGTAGGCGGCGTTGTCGAACAGGACGCCGGTAGCCGCGTGTGTGTCCGCGTCACGCACGATTACACCACCCTTAGGGTCTTCAGTATTGGCGTCGATACCCAGCGCCTTGAGTGCGCGCGAATTGACCCAGGCATTGTGGAAGGTGGAATCGATCAGGAACACCGGATTGTCGGGCGCGGCTGCGTCGAGCATGGCGAGCGTCGGTGGGTTCTTGCTCGCCAAAGTCTCGGCCGCCCATTGACCACCGCGTACCCATTCACCCTTGGCCTTGTGCGCCGCGCAGTCGTGAATCCTGGCGACGATGTCGGCCAAGGGCGTCACGAACGGGAAGGTGCATTCCACCAGGTGCTGGAAGCCGCCCTCGATGGGATGCAGGTGCATATCGTGGATGCCGGGCATGACCATGCGTCCGGCAAGCTCGATGAGCTTGGTGTGCGGACCGATGGCCGCCGCCACCTCCGTATCCCGTCCAACCACGGTGATACGCCCGTCCTTGATCGCAAGCGCCTCAGCCCAGGGCTGGTTGTGATCGACGGTATAGATGCGACCGTGACGATAGACCGTGTCGGCGGGCTCAGCGCTGGCGCAGCGCGCGGCCAGACTCAGACAGATAAGGGCAGCAATGCGCATGCGGGACTCACTCGCAGTGGTTCGAGCCCCGCAGCGTAACCAAGTGCTATTGCGCTGTCTGCGCCGCCATCATCCGGCGCATCGCTGCGCCTTCTTCGTGATAGCGCTCGCGATCGGCTGGGGTCGCTGGGGTGTGATCCCGTCGATCGCCTAGCGCGGTATTGAACTCGCGCTGGTTGGCCGCGAATTCGAGGACGATACCATCTGGATCCTGGAAGTAGATGGAGCTTATCCAAACACTTTCGGTCACGGTGTCAGCGAGCTGAGAGGGCGATGCGTCGTGATGCATAAAGGTGCTGACTTGAACCCCTTTCGCGAGCAACTTGTCGCGATATTCGAGGATTTTTTCCGGCGCGACATCGAACGCAAAATGATTCATCGACCCGTGGGATGACAAGAAACCGGTGGGATCAGTGAGCGCCGTGGCGGGATCTATGTTGGCACGCGGGTTCGAAACACCTGGCGTACGGGTGGGCGCATCCGGGAACCAAAAGAAGGCGAAACATTGGCCCCCGCCCATGTCAAAAAAGAAATGCTGTCCGCTGCCGCCGGGCAAATCCAGCGTGCGGATCAACTTCATGCCCAGCACGTTGCCATAGAAATCCACGGTGCGCTGCATGTCCTTGCACACCATCGCGACATGATTTAGACCACGCAGTTCAAATTCAGGATTAGCATTTGTTTGCATCGGAAACTCCTTAAAAAGGTCTCAATATTTGCAGTACGGGTTGCGCTCATCCAACAGGTCCGGGGACTTCCTGCATCCGGCTGGTCGTGTCGCTGTCGTATTCGAGATGCAGGGCGCGAACAATCAGACCATGCATCCGCCACAGCCCAATCACCACGAAGAGTTCAAGGATTGCCGGGTCGCAGAGATGCGACTTCAGCGCCGCGAAGGTAGCATCTTCGACCAAATTTCGGGACAGGATTTCATCGGTCGCCGCCATCACCGCCCGTTCTGCTGGCGAGTACAGGTCACTCGTAGTCCAGCCTTTGATGGCAGCGAGTTTGTCTTCAGAGACGCCGACGCTGCGGGCCATTTTGAGGTGCTGTGAATATTCGAATCTGGAGTCACCGACAATTCCAGTCCGCACAATGGCAAGTTCGCGCAGTTCGGCCGCGAGCCGTCGCCCAGGTTGCAGCAGGCTCAGCAGATCACGATGCGCCATCTGCAGCAAATCCGGCGCTAACGCGAAAGTTGTCCAATAATTCCCGGGCGTTCCGGTCGCCGTGCCGGGATCCGTTACCGGATCGCGGTTATCAAAGAATTCGCGGTAGATGGCTAAAACCTCCGGCGGGGCGTCGGCTTTTGCGACTTCGGCAAGTCGGCTCATCATTTCCTCCTCACGCAAGATGATCGTTGGACCAAGTGAAGCTAGCGCATGAGCGATCAGCTGGCAATTGCCGCCGCACCATGGAATCCCCTTCTGCGGGAAACGGCCAACAACGAAGGGTAAATCATTGACTACACCGATTAGACAGTACTCAGTGCCCGCCTCAGCCAGCAGCTGCGCGTGCCGCAGTCGCTCCGATTGAGATAATTCGCGCCGGGCCTAGGTAGCCTGACACGGACCGACGCAAGGATCTCGATGCGCTGATGACCGCCGTGCGCCGATTCATCGCCGTCTGCCAGCCGTTCGCGGACAGTCATCCCGCCTTCGCACCCTCATCGGGACTTGTCGGGATTTTTGATCACCAATTCAGAATTCACGTGTGCCAGGCACAGGCTTTCCCCTGGATTCGGAAAAACCGTTGATTGGCTCCTTTTTGTACGACTATTCTTTCGAAGCAAGAAAGCTATGCTACTCCTCGCCGTCGGCTTCACATGCGCGGCAAGCCCCTCAATGCTATCCGCTATAGACCTATCTAAAGCGGAGATCATGCTTTACGCAAAAGGAATGTCTTGA
This sequence comes from Pseudomonadota bacterium, assembly GCA_031417495.1. Taxonomy (GTDB): domain Bacteria; phylum Pseudomonadota; class Gammaproteobacteria; genus CAIKBL01. Next base: position 4,806 of record JANOVQ010000065.1, read on the forward strand.
TGAAACGAATTGGCCTGTTCCTGCTGACCAACCTGGCGGTTCTCGTTGTCATAACGCTCAGTTTTCGGCTGCTTGGCGTCGACCAGATAGCCATGAGCGATCGCGGTGGGATCGATCTTTCGGCGCTACTCGTGATGTCCGCAGTGATCGGCTTCGCAGGCTCTCTGGTCTCGCTTGCCATGTCAAAGTGGAGCGCAACACGCATGACGGGCGCAAAGATCATCCAGAAACCGACCAACCGGGATGAGGTTTGGTTGGTCGAAACCGTACGCCGTCAGTCCGAGCGCGCCGGGATCGGCATGCCTGACGTCGCCATTTTCGAAGCCCCGGAGCCGAACGCATTCGCCACCGGCGCACGGCGCGATCATGCCCTGATAGCCGTCAGCACCGGCCTGCTGCAGAAAATGAACCGGGACGAGGTAGAGGCGGTACTTGCGCACGAGGTCAGTCACGTAGCGAACGGCGACATGGTGACGCTATCCCTGATCCAGGGCGTGGTGAATACCTTTGTGGTGTTTTTCTCGCGCCTTGTCGGCCATGTTCTCGATCGTGCATTATTCCGTAGCGAGAACGGACACGGCCCAGGTTTTTTCATCACTTCGATGGTCGCCCAGGTCCTGTTCGGCATACTCGCCAGCGTGATCGTCATGTGGTTTTCGCGGCAGCGTGAGTTCCGTGCTGACGCCGGGGCCGCAGTACTTGCAGGTCGCCACAAAATGATCGCGGCATTGGAGCGTCTGCAGGTCGAGCACGAGCCACAGGATTTGCCCGACCGGCTGGCGGCTTTCGGCATCAACGGCGGCGCGGCGAGCGGCTTCAAAGCCCTTTTCCTCTCTCACCCGCCGTTGGCAGTGCGAATTGCCGCGCTCCGCGCTCAAAGTGAGTGAGTGCCATGGATAAGGAACCCTAATGCGCCACTTGAACTACAGCCACTTGCTCTACTTCTGGACGGTTGCGCATCAAGGCAGCATCGCGAAAGCCTCGCAAACTCTGCATTTGGCCCCGCAGACCATCAGCGGGCAATTGCGGCTACTCGACGAAGCGATCGGAGAGCGGCTATTCATGCGTGCGGGCCGCCGGTTGGTGCTTTCAGAAATGGGGCGACTGGTCTTTCAGTATGCAGACGAAATCTTTGCGCTCGGAGGTGAACTTGCGCAAGTGGTGCGCGGCAAAACCCCGGGGTTGCCGCGAACTCTCAACATCGGTGTCGTCGATTCGATCTCGAAGGTCATCGCCTATCGCGTGATCGAACCAGTGTTGAACTTGGCCGAGCCGCTGCGTCTGCGTTGCCATGAGGCGACTCTCGAAAACTTACTTTCGGAACTCGCGGTACATCGTCTAGACATGGTGCTGTCCGACAAACCGATACCACCGGGTCTTAATGTCCGCGCCTATCACCATCTGTTGGGCACCAGCGGCGCGACGATCTTCGGGGCGGCTGCGCTTGCCAAACGTTATCGGCGTAACTTTCCGACCAGTATGAGCGGCGCGCCGATGCTCCTGCCCATGCATCAGCAGGCGCTACGTCATCAGCTCGATGCCTGGTTCGAGAACGAGAACATCGTGCCCTTATCCGTGGGTGAATTCGACGACAGCGCGCTCATGAAAATATTCGGGCAGGCAGGCGTAGGTTTATTCGTGGGCCCAACCGCCATCGAAGCGGAGATCTGCAGAACCTACCGCGTCGCCATCGTGGGTCGATTGGCGGGCGTGCAGGAACGGTTCTACGCGATAACGCCAGAGCGCAGGCTCAAGCATCCGGCGATCGTGGAGATCATGGCACGTGCTCGCGAGGCTATCTTTAGCGTCACCGAGCGCGCTACGGCTGCGAAGGATCTTTGATTCGTTATCGGCAGCCGAACCCAGCCGGTGTCGGACACGACAGTGAAGGGGCGCCTCGGGTCAGGCTCTCATCAGGTCACGATGTCGGTTGCGGTCGGAACCTCAGCCGGTCGCTCTCGAGTGGCCGACAAGTCCAGTTTCGGTGTTTTCGATCTCTGTCATCTAGCGCTCCTGTCGAGCCCGTGGGTTTTCCAAATCGCCTCAATTGATCTGGACGATACTCGCAGCCGGCACCGCGCTACAGTGCCCAGGATTAAGGTGATGCACCCAAGGGTGTCGCGTCAAAATAGCTAACGGTTGCTACGCCGTCGTCAACGAGTACAGCCAATACCCAGCGGCAGGCGATCACGAGCGTGATAGTGGGGCTAACGTGCTTCGCGAGTCGCCGCGGTTTCGCCCAGCTTTTTGTCGCAAGCGTGCCAGGGGAAGCGCGACGCGGATCGGCCTGAAGAAGCGCACCGCGTCGAACTGCGGAGCGCAAGCCGTGAGCAACATAAACATGATTCGCATCATCGTATTTCGCCGCCTGCTAGAGCGCAGCAGAGGTCGGCTCGTGCACCGCGTGCGCGAGAGAAAAGGGGATATTCATCTCTTTCGAGAGTATCTCCGGCGTCACATTCCACTGCCTCCAGGCGCGGCGTATGAGCATGGACTCGGTGGGTTTTATCCAATCAATTTCCGAGAGATAGAGCAGCGCTGCCGCGGTTATCAGCTGAGTGCTGCGGTCTTCGATGGCGATGAGCGCGGCGTCGAAGCTCGCGCTGTCCGCATTGTCGGTTGACTTCTCGTCGGCCATTCGCCGCGCGAGACAACGCGCGAGCAAAGCCATGAAGTGCTCGCGTTCAATGCCGAGGACTTGGAGCAGACCGGCGTTACCGAGAAACTCCATTTCGCGCCAATCGAGTCGCGCGTCGTTGGCGATCAGGGTTGCGATCACGCGCGCTGCGGCGTACGGGCTGTTTCGTCGATAATTTTTGCGGGTAGCGGGCATGTGATTTGCACTCCATGGTGTCGTTGAATTCATCGTGACAGCGAATATAGGGATATTAAAAACCAAGGTAAAACCGTTTAATCGAATGAGTCACATCGTAAAAATAGACTAATTTCCACACCGAATTATGTGATTCTTTCGCGGTCTGAGTCCGCGAAGGGCGCCCTTCTTCGACGGGTGATAGACGAAGTGCACGCTGTTTGTGGTCTTCTAGCGAAAGGTCTCCTCAAGCAAGAGGGCGCCGGAGACGAATTTTTCGACGCTTGGTGTAGAAGAAGCACAGTACGCGGTAGGTGCGCCTGTTCTCTTCCGGGCAAGCGCCGTCGCTGCCGGCGAAACGTTTCTCGCCTGTGCTCACCAAGCCGTCGGTGGCGAATGCCCACCCTGCGACGACTCAGGGTTGAAGTGGGGACGTCGCCAGCCCTTTCTTGTCGCCCGCTACCAAGATTAGCTGCGCGCACGTGCGTCAGCTGCTCCCATTTATATAGCTTCGCATAGCATCAGCCTCTGACTGTACCTCGTTCAGACGCAGTTGAAGCAAGTCGTAGACGTTTACCATGCCGACTAATTTCCCGTCTGTCACTACGGGGAAATGTCGCAGATGCTTGGAAACCATAATTGCCATAATGCCCGACGCACGATCGCCTGGTGCGCAGGTCAAAACCTTCGGGGTCATCAGATCTCTCACGGGCTTACCCAAGAGATTGACCCCCATCCCTGCTAAATCACGCATTAACTCGCGCACAATATCGCGCTCGGAAATAATGCCCGCTATCGCGCTGCCATCGCTGCTTACTACCATGGCACCGCTCTCCTTGAATTCGGCGGATTGCAAAAGCTGAGCGATCGCGGCGTCGGGTTCGATGTGTGTAATAGCGCGGCCACTCGGCATATTGAGAATTCGTTGAACGGTCATCTTAAATTCCTTTCATCCATAACAATCCGAGTTATTCGGCCGGGAGCAGCGACAGCCCGACGCTTGCGCCCAAGCCAGTTGGGTTTCCTCATCTCGTTCTGATTTCCGTGCTATGCAGTTGATTATTTGCGCGTGTGGAACGCGACCGAGTTGGCAGCGGGCACTGGTGGTCACGCGTGACGTCGGGGCCGCCGTCTAAGGTTGGTTGAACGCTAGTTCAGCCGGTGGCGACCAGACGTGACGCTGGCGGGCGTGCGTCGCGCGCTGAATGAGGAGCGCCACATTCCGCTTGCCGCGCTGAACTGTCCGGTCGAGCAACGTATAGAAATCCGCATCGCGTGTCTGGACCACGGTTTCTTCACCGCGCCCAATCCGCACCCGCATGACCAGGCGCTTGTCGATGCCGCCGCGTGGTCCGTTGATGTCGGAGAAGTGCGCGGAAACCTTTTCGATTCGGTTGCCGAAACGGCCGAAGCCCTGCCGCAGCTTTCGCTCAACGAAAGCCCGCGTTAGTGCGCTAAGGCCGAGTCCGGACGCCTGAATGTCGATCCGCATATTTGTTTGCCTCTTTAGGATTAGGTTCCGAACCCGCGTTGGTCTTTTCGCGACATGGCAGCCAGCAGCTTATGTCTGCGGATTTTCTTGCGATGTCCGATCAAGCAGAAATGCTTACCTCACGACGCGCGCCGCTGCTTCGCGGGTGAGACTGGTAGCCAGTTTATCAACCAGCTACCGCCCACCTCACTCAGCGCGGGGTTGGACAGTTCCTTTGAGACTAATGATTCAAGATTCATCGGGCATGCGCTATTTGATTAGGTTCTAACGCTGCCTTTCCGCTCACGGCGTCTTACCTTCGAGGTGCGGCATCGAACAAGACTTGTCACTGAAAGTGCCGCATATCGCCGGGTCCTTCGCGCCGGTTCCCAATTTTCCGCCCGCGTAGCTGGCCTTCTGATCTCCCCCGTACTCGAAGCCAGTTGCGGGATCGATCTCGACCTCGTTACCTTGCATGTCCCTGGCATCAGCCGCGAGCGTCATGCCCAGTCCGAATTCCAACATCTGAAAGGGATTATCAGCGGCCGCCACGTGGCCTGCTGCCAACGCAACAGTGATTCCGGCCATCCGGATGTACGAACGTTTACTCATGAGTGCTCCTTTCGCCTGCTTTATTGATAAGTGTTTATCGAGCGACAACGCGCTGCAGTTACCGCTCTCCTTTGCTGTGACCGGCAGGATTACGAATAGGTTGCAATTTGAATGCTCGAAATTTGCGAAGTATCGAGATCGCTATTATGTCGGTAGGGTGTTGGCGCCGACCGCAGAACGAGCGACCACGACGGCGCTGGAATGGGCCACCTGTTATGCCCATTTCACCAATGGCGGCACGGCCTCGGTCCGGCGCGCTGGCTAAGTGTCACATTCGCGATTACTTCTGAAATGGCTCAATTCGACGCCGGCGGCAACACGCCTTGACACATCCTGTAAATGCGAGTGATGCGAAGACGGAAGTCGATAAATTCGAATCATTGAGCCGTCTCGATGGGTGCAACCCTCACCATGCGCCGGCTGCGCGAGCGGATGTTCAACGCCTCGACGAGCAGCGAGAAGGCCATGCTCGAATAGATGTAGGCCTTGGGTATTTGCACGTCGAACGCCTCGGCGGTAAGCGCCATACCAACCATCACTAAAAATGCCAGCGCCAGCACCTTGACCGACGGGTGGCGCTCGACAAATTCGCCGATCGGTTTGGCTGCGACCAGCATCACCCCCACCGAGGTGACGACGGCCGCGATCATGACCCCGATCTGGTCGACCATGCCCACGGCCGTGATCACCGAATCGAGCGAAAACACGATATCGATGATCGCGATCTGTCCGATCACGCCCCAGAACAGCCCCTTGCGTGCTGCCGCTGAAGGCGCGACTGCGCCGTCCGGTGAATGCCGCTCCCTGGCCTCGACCTCGACGAAGATTTCGTGCGTGGCTTTGTAGAGCAGGAAGACGCCACCGAACAACAGAACCAGGTCGCGTCCGCTGATGCCTTGCCCAAAGACACCGAACAGGTCGGCGTTCAGGCTCATGACCCAGGTCAGCGAAAACAGCAACAACAGCCGCGTGAACATGGCAAATCCCAGGCCGAGATGGCGCGCCAAGTCGCGCTGCTGCGCCGGCAGACGGCCGACGAGGATGGAGATAAAGATGATGTTGTCGATGCCGAGCACGATCTCAAGAGCTGTCAACATCCCAAAGGCGATCCAGAGGTTGGGGTCGAACAGGAAATCCATGGCAGTTAATTGACCTTCGGTACAGAGGCGCGGACTGTAGAGGCGCTAACATTTACCGTAAAGCAGATTTCAATAGAGAATTCTTTCGAGAATTTCGAACTGTTGTTGCTGCCCAATCAACTTCTATACTTCTGAATTGCGGAGTCTCTTTGTTGTACGACGCAAAACCCGGGCACCACAACCCTGCTGTAGTCAGAGTATGTCAGAGAGATCAATGCGAATTGACGGGCTGGCTTCCTAGGGCCTGTTGATCTTTCGCATTACATTGGCAACCAAACAATCACGAATGCCAGCGCAAGCATGCTGGCGAAGTTG
>JANOVQ010000066.1:0-6323 GCA_031417495.1 Pseudomonadota bacterium
CAAGAGCGCAAACAGGTTACGGACTCTATCGGCAAGGGCTTGGCGTTGCGAACGATCGAGTAAAAGCGGAAAAATTTTATGCGCAGGCCGCCGCCAGTGGTTATGCGCCGGCAGCGCTGACCTTGGGCATCCTCTACGAGCAGGGACGGGAGTGGGAAAAAGATCCAGCGCGCGCGGCGCAATGGTACACGCAGGCAGCCAAGCTCGGCAGCACCGATGCGCAAATCAATCTTGGCTGCCTGTATGCAGACGGCCTGGGCGTCAACCAGGACTTACAGACCGCGTATGCCTGGTTCTACACCGCTCAGCAATTCGATCACCCGGCGGCGGTCTCTAATCTTGCGTTGGTCGCCGCACAATTGGATGAAGCAGCGGTTGCTGCGGGCCAGGTGCAGGGGCTCGCATTGCTGGAGGCTATTCAGGCAAAGCTCAATCCGCCGCGTCAGAAGGAGGAGACCGGGAAACGCCAATAGCTGGCGACAATGCCAGCGAACACGCTCAACCCGCACCAGTTGTTGTTCATGAAAGCTGCGAAGCAGCCGGCTGGCGCGCGCTGTCGGATTAGGATTTGCTGGTAGACGAAACAGCCGCCCGCGAGTCCCACGCCGACGTAATACGGCCAGTGCAGTTCGGCCTGCAGGCCGACCAGCAACAGATTAACCAAAAACAAAATTTGCAGAAGGCCGATCACGAGGCGATCAGCCTCCTCGAACAGAATCGCTGTCGACTTAATCCCGATCCTCAAGTCATCCTCGCGATCGACCATCGCGTATTCGGTGTCGTACACCAGCACCCACAGCATGACTGCGCAAAAAATCAACCACGCGATTGCCGGGAGTTCCCCGGTTACCGCAGTGAACGCCATCGGCACGGCCCACCCGAACGCGGCTCCCAAATACACCTGGGGCAGATAGGTGTAGCGCTTCATGAAGGGATAGATCACCGCGAGGCCGACGGCCGCGAACGATAACAGGATGGTGGTGCGGTTTAACGTGAGCACCAGCAATCCCGCGAACAAGATCAAGGCGACGAACAAACGCACCGCCGCGCGTTCGCTGACGAGCCCGCTGGCCAGCGGACGCTCGCGCGTGCGTGCGACATGCCCATCAAACGCGCGATCGGCGAAATCGTTGATCACGCAGCCGGCGGATCGCATCACCACGGTGCCAACCAGAAACACACTCAGCACAAATAAATCCGGCACGCCGTGGGCGGCGATCCACAGCGCCCACAGCGCTGGCCACAGCAGCAGCAGCACGCCAATTGGGCGATGCAGGCGCATGAGTCGGAGGTATACCAGGCCGCGCTCGACGAGCGTGCCGTGCCGGCGCTTGGCGGCGGAGTGCGGCTTCATACCTTGGCGTAATCCACCCGATCAGTGAGCCAGCGACGGATCAAACGATCACCGAGCTCAGGCGTCTCCGCCAGAATCTTATCGGCCAGGCTGCGCACTGCAGGTAACACCGCGCGGTCGCGGCTGAGATCGGCGATCTTGAAGGTGGCGCTACCGGTTTGGCGGGTGCCAAGCACTTCCCCCGGTCCCCGCAGAATCAAATCACGCTCTGCGATCTCGAAGCCATCGTTGGTATCGCGCATGGTCTGCAAACGGGCGCGAGCGGTGTCGCTCAATGGGCCTTTATACAGCAACACGCACACGGACTGGGTTTCGCCGCGACCGACTCGTCCACGCAATTGATGGAGCTGGGCAAGCCCCAGGCGTTCTGCGTTCTCGATGATCATCAGGCTGGCATTTGGCACATCCACGCCGACTTCGATCACGGTGGTGGCCACCAATAAATCGAGTTCGCGCTGCATGAAAGCATGCATCACTGCGCTTTTCTGCTGATCTTTGAGGCGTCCGTGAATTAGACCGATGCGCAGATGAGGCAGTGCGCTCGCGAGTTGCTCGGCCGTTTCGGTGGCGGCCTGCGACTCGAGCAGGTCGGATTCGTCGATCAACGGGCAGACCCAATAGGCTTGGCGGCCGCTGGCGCAGGCCTGACTTATGCGAATGACCACGTCCTCGCGGCGAGTTTCGGCCAGCACGGTTGTCGTAATTGGCTGACGGTTGGGTGGCAGCTCATCGAGAATGGAGACATCGAGATCCGCATAGGCGGTCATCGCGAGCGTGCGCGGAATGGGCGTCGCCGTCATAATCAATTGGTGCGGCCGGGTCTCCCCATCGGCGCCTTTCTCGAGCAGCGCGAGTCGCTGATCGACCCCAAAGCGATGTTGCTCATCGACGATCACGAGCCCGAGCCGCGCGAATTTCACCTCGTCCTGAAACAACGCGTGCGTACCGATCACGACCCGCGGTGTCCCCTCCGCCAGCAAAGCGTGGTGTTTACGGCGGGCCGCCACTGTCAGTCGGCCAGTCACGCTGAGAACCTCGATGCCGCAGCCGCTGAACCAGCGGGACAACGTGCGCAGATGTTGCTCTGCTAGTAGCTCGGTCGGCGCCATCAACGCCACCTGATAGCCGCGCGCCAACACGCGCGTGGCGCAGAGTGCCGCCACTGCAGTTTTGCCGGCGCCGACATCCCCTTGCAGCAGGCGCAACATCGGTTGCCCGCGCGCGAGATCGCGATCAATCTCGCGCACCACGCGTTGCTGCGCCTTAGTCAATGTGAAGCCGAAGGCAGCGAGTAAGGTGGCACGGAGACCATCCGACTGAGTGCAGCGCGGCGCGCGCCACCGCCGCGCGGCCTGACGCAGGCGGCGCAGACTCAATTGATGAGCAAGCAGTTCTTCGATGGCAAGACGCAGCTGCGCGGGATGGGTCCCGGCCCACAGCGCTTCGAGCGGCGCTGCAGGGGGTGGTCGATGGACGAAACTCAACGCCTCGTACAACGGCGGAAGACGGATCGCGAGCGTCACCGCAGTCTGAATCAGGTGATCGAGAAGCTGCGTGTCGTCGCTATCTTCGCCCAGAATGTGCAGCGCCTGTTCGCTTAACTTGCGCAACGTGAGTTGATGGAGGCCCTCGGTGGTGGGGTACACCGGGGTCAGCGCGGCGTCAGTCGGCAGCGTCTGCAGGCCGTCAAGATAGCGGCATTCGGGATGCACCATTTCCAGGGCTTGAGGTCCACGCCGGACTTCGCCGAAGCAGCGCAGGTTACAACCCGTCGTCATCCTTAGCTGTTGCTCGCGCGTGAAATAGAAAAACCGCAAAACAATTTCGCCAGTCGGATCTTCCAAACGGACCAGTAATGAACGGCGCCGCCCAAACTGCACCTGACTGCTCACCACCTGGCCTTCGATCACGACTTCCATTTTCGGACGCAGGGAGGTCATGGGCGTGAGTCGGGTGCGATCCTGGTAGCGTGACGGGAGATGAAACACCACGTCGCGAATGGTCGAGATCCCCAGCCGCTCAAGGCGCTCGCGTACGCGCGGACCGACGCCTGCGAGTTTCAGGACGGAATCGTCGAGGTTGAGTTTGGTCGCGCCGGGCAAACGAGTCAGCGCCCAAATTAGCGCACTAGAATGGCATCGACTTCGACCAACGCACCGCGCGGCAGCGCGGCGACTTGCACGGTGGCGCGGGCCGGAAAGGGCGCCGTGAAATACTGCGCCATCACGTCGTTAAGAATCGGGAAATGCGCTAAATCGATTAGGTAGACGGTGAGACGCACCGCGTGATCAAGCGTGGCCCCGCTCGCGATGGCCACCGCGCGTAAGTTCTCGAAGACCTGCACCACCTGCGCGCGGATGTCCTGACTGACGATTTCCATGGTCGTAGGCGACAACGGGATCTGCCCCGACAAGTAGACGGTGTCGGCAGCGCTTATTGCCTGCGAATAGGCACCGATGGCCTGCGGAGCAGCGGCGGTCTCAACCGCGATCTTAGGCATATCTTCTCCCCTGCTTGGTCGACACGCGTGGTGTCAGGTTTTCTTGCGCACGATACGCGCGACCGTGCCGACCCGCCGCGTAGCGCGAATGACATCGGCCAGGTGTTTGCGATCGCGCACGCCGATGACCAGCCGAATGCTCGAGTTGCGCGTATTGCGCTCGCTGATTTCGACTTCCTCAATATTCGCATTGGCATCCGCGATGGAGGCCGCGATGGTGGCCAGCGCACCCCGTCGATTAATCACATCCAGCGCAAGTTCCACGCTGAATTCACGTTCGATCAGCGGGGCCCATTGCACGTCAATCCATTTATCCGGCGCGCTGCGATATTCCGCCACATTCGGGCAGGTGGGTTGATGCACAACGATGCCGCGCCCAGCAGTTAAAAAGCCGATGATCGAATCGCCCGGGATTGGGTAGCAGCACTTGGGGAACGACACCACCATGCCTTCGGTCCCGCGGATCAACAAGGGCGCCGGGGCATCGGGTGCATCGCTGCGTCGCCGGCGCTTGCCGCTCAAATCGACCTCGGGCTGATCCTGCGTCAACGCGCGCGCCACCAACGGGGTTAGCCGGTTACCGAGGCCAATTTCGCCATAGAGCTTTTCGATCCCATCCAATTTGAAATTGCTCAGCACGGTGTCGAGGCGCTTGGGGTCAACGAGCTCAAGCGTGGTCTCAAGCGAAGAGAGTTCTCGCTCCAGCATGCGCTTGCCCAGCACTCGCGCCTCATCCTGTTGCAGGTTCTTCAGATAGTGGCGAATCGTCGCCCGTGCCTTGCCAGTCACCACAAAGGCCAGCCAGGACGGGTTCGGGCGCGCGCCCGGCGCGGTCACAATCTCGACGGTCTGCCCGGTCTCGAGCGGCGTCCGTAACGGTGCCAGACGCCGATTGATCCGGCAGGCGACGCAGCTATTGCCGAGATCGGTATGAATCGTAAACGCGAAATCGACGGCGGTTGCGCCGCGCGGCAAGGTCAGAATTTCGCCCTTGGGCGTGAAGACGTAGACCTGATCCGGAAACAGATCGATCTTCACGTTCTCCAGAAATTCCTGCGAATCACCAGCCTGCGTCTGCATTTCGAGAATGCCCCGCAGCCATTCACGGGCGCGCTTCTGCGCGCTTTTCGCGGCACTTTCGCCCGTTTTGTACAACCAATGGGCGGCGATTCCCGCTTCGGCGACCTGATCCATTTCACTGGTTCTGATCTGGACTTCAACCGGTACCCCATAGGGCCCGAATAACACGGTGTGCAGCGACTGATAGCCATTGGCTTTCGGAATCGCAATGTAATCTTTGAACTTGCCGGGCACCGGCTTGTAGAGGCTGTGCAATACGCCCAGTGCGCGATAGCAGGTATCAACAGTGTCCACGATCACCCGGAAGGCGTAGACGTCATGTACGTCGGAAAATCCGAGGTGCTTTTCTTTCATCTTTTTGTAGATGCTGTAGAGATGCTTCTCGCGACCAAAAACCTGGGCGAGCAGGCGCTCCTGGCGCAGATGGCGTTTGATGCGATCCTTGATCTTGTCGACGATTTCTTTGCGATTGCCGCGAATCCGCAGCATTTCTTTTTTGATGACTCGCTGCCGCAACGGGAACAGCGCGGCGAATCCCAGCTCTTCGAGTTCGAGTCGAATGGTATTGATGCCGAGACGTTGCGCGATTGGCGCATAGATTTCCAAGGTTTCGCGCGCGATGCGGCGGCGCTTGGCCGGGGCGAGCGCGCTTAAAGTCCGCATGTTGTGGGTGCGATCCGCGAGCTTGACCAGAATGACGCGAATGTCGGCGGCCATCGCCATCAACATACGTTGAAAATTTCTGGCCTGTGCTTCAGCGTGGGATTCGAATTCAATCTGGGTGAGTTTGGAGAGTCCATCGACGATCGCGGCCACTTCCTTGCCGAATTCCTGCGCGATGCGCTCCTTGCCGATCTGGGTATCTTCGATGACGTCGTGCAATAACGCCGCGATCAGGGTCTCGTGATCCATGTGCATATCAGCCAGGATGCACGTGACTTCCAGCGGGTGGTTGATATACGCCTCGCCGGACTTGCGCAGCTGCCCGGCGTGGGCAGTGGCGCCGAAGTCATAGGCGCGGCGGAGTTCCGCGACCTGCGCGGGCTCAAGATAGGTGCGCGCGCGCTGGCAGAGTTCGTCGAGTTTCGTCCGTTCGATTTCTGCCAGCACGGTCGAGACCTAGCAGCCTGTCGGACTTAGGAGGAAGCTGCTGCGGCGATGGGAGAGCGGTCCATATTCGCGCGCATTCTCGTTAAATAGAACCACTATTCGCCTCAAATGCGCGCCAATCTGGCCTCGCTCTCCCAACGCCTCGCGACGTTTCCCTAAGTCCGACAGGCTGCTAGCAGCCTGTCGGACTGAAGGCGTCTAGGGGTATTCCGGAGGGGTCGGTTCAGCAAGAAATTCTGCGGCGAGTTCGAATTCCTCAGCGGCGCGTTGCTTCGCTTC
>JANOVQ010000067.1:0-1504 GCA_031417495.1 Pseudomonadota bacterium
ACCGCCCCATTCTTCTGCGACATGCCGGTCATGTCGAGCACACTGATCGCTTTGCCGTCGAGATGGGCCGCCATGCCGCAGAAGAATGGGGCGGTCACCTCGCACATTCGAATCGCAGACGATTCGACGCATCTCCGCGGCCAACGCATCGCCGCCGGAGAGACCGATCTGTTGCTGGCCTACGACATGATCACGGCCGGCGATCCGGAAGTGATCGCGCGCATCAATGCGGAACGCACGACGGCGATTGTGAACCCCTTCGAGCAACCGACTGGTGCGTTCGCCCAGGATCGGGACTGGTCTTTTCCACGCCACGAACTGGAAGCGCTACTGCGCACGGCCGTCGGAAATCGCTATACGGCCTTCGACAGCACGGCGTTAGCGGAATCGCTCTTCGACAACGTGCAATCAGGCAATTTAATTCTGCTGGGCTATGCCTTTCAACTTGGCCATATTCCGTTGCGCGCGGAGGCGCTGAAACGCGCGATCGAACTGAACGGTGTGGCGGTGGCCGAGAATCTACAGGCGTTTAGTGCAGGGCGCCGCGCGGCGCTCGTGCCGATGAAGATCCTGGATCCGGCGGCGCCAGCAGTGTCCATGCCGGAAGATCTCGAGGCCTGCCTCACGCGACTTACTGCCCGCCTGTGCGCTTACCAGAGTCCGCGTTATGCGCGCCGCTTAGGCGCCCTGGTCGATGCCGTGAGACGCGCCGAAGCCCCTTTTAGCAAGGACTTTGCGCTCACTCGCGCGGTGGCCGAGGGGTATCACCAATTGCTGGCCTACAAGGACGAGTACGAAGTCGCGCGCCTGTTCGCGGGTGAGGAATTCCGGCAGAGCGTGGCCGCGACGTTCAAGGCGCCGACCAAGCTGCATTTCCATCTGGCGCCGCCAATCCTCGTGCGCCGCGATGCGCATGGCCGTCCACGCAAGAGCGAGTTCGGCGCGTGGGTGATGCCACTGTTCCGTCGCTTACAACATTTCAAGTTTTTACGCGGCACCCCATTCGATATTTTTGGCTACACCGCTGAACGCAAACTGGAACGTCGCCTAGGCAATGCCTATCGGGTGTCGATCGAGACCGCGCTGCGCCATCTCACCGCTGAGAATTACCCGCAGGCAGTCGAGCTGGCGTCAGTGGTGCGCGGTATCCGCGGCTATGGGCATGTGAAGTTGGCCGCGCTGCGCGAGGTGTTACCGCGCTGGCAGGCGAGCGAGCGTGCACTCGGATTCGCGACAGTGGATATCGAGTTACCGGCGCTCCCCGCGCCCCTGGATCCCGGGTCTCCGCGGCTCACGCCGCTTCGCCCGGGATGACGGGCCTAAAAGATCCCGTCATGCACATCGACGACAAACTAAATAGCGCAGCCTTCTTCGCGAGCGCCGGATATTTCCGTCTGTTCGATCAGCTGCGGGTTTAAGATTCCGTGCATTGGACCGAGAGCACGGATAGCCGCGGCTCCGAATTCGCGAGAACGAGCGCGTGATGCTGTGGTTCCCCTCCGCC
>JANOVQ010000068.1:0-3744 GCA_031417495.1 Pseudomonadota bacterium
GTGCTGGCCTTGGTGGTGGGGTTCGGCTCGTCCTCCAGCCTTGCCAGTGCTTTCTCCTTCATTGCGAGGTCGGCCTCGACGTAGCGGTGCGTCGTATTCGAGCTTTCGTGCCCAAGCCAGAGCGCGATGACGTTGAAGGGCACGCCCGATTGAAGTAAGTGCATCGCCGTGGTATGCCGCAGCGTGTGGGGCGAGACCTGCTTTCTGGCCAAGCTGGGCTGGTCGATAGTTGCGCGTGCAACGGCAAGACCAAGGCGCTGCGCAACGTTACAGCGCGTCATTGCGTGCCCTTCGCGGTTGGGCAGCAGAGCCGCTTCAGGGCGCAGTTGTGGGTTCGCTCGCAGCCATGCCCGAATTTCCAGTACGGTCGACTTCCACAGCGGCACCGAGCGCAGCTTGCGTCCTTTGCCCTGCAGATGCACGCAAGCTGCACTATCGAGCACGACATCAGCGACACGCAATTGAACGATTTCCGTGACGCGTGCGCCGGTGTTGTAGAGCATTGCCAGCAGCAAGTGGTCGCGCTGCGAAGACCAAGTAAGCCCTGGTTGCCCCATTATCGCCACCATTTCCTCGCGAGTGAGAAACCCCAGCATTGGCCGCTCGAAGCGTTTCATGGGCACCGCCAACGCCCGCTCTACCACGTGCAGTGATGCCACGTCGCGCCGGCCCGCGAACTTAAGAAACGTGCGCAGTGCGCTGAGTCGCAGGTTTCGGCTGCGAATCGTATTGTGCCGCCGTTGTTCCAGATGACTCAGGAACGCCAAGATCAGATCAGGCTGGATATCGACCAACTGCAGGGCAGTGGGCGTCTTCCCCAGCTTATGGCTGGCGAAGTTAAGGAACAACGTCATCGCATCTCGGTAGCACGCTATGGTGCGGGGACTGAGTGCTCGCTGTGCAACGAGGTATTCGGTAAAGAACTGCTGCACGAGCAAAGCGAACGACGGTGGTTTGGGCGCGATAGTATTACGCATGGGGCGCCTCCGACTGCGATAGGAATGACTCGAAGCGCTCCGCAGCTAGACCCATCAGTTCCGGGACCGCCGAAAGGTACCAGTAGGTATTGGTCACCATGGCGTGGCCGACGTAGGTAGACAGCGACAACATCGCCTGATCGATATCAATACCCTGCACGTGCCAGCGCATGATGCGGTTGACGACGAACGAATGTCGCAGATCGTGGATACGCGGCGCGTGATGCGTGCCTCGGTTGCGCCAACCCAGATGCTTGCGTATTCCTGCGAAGACGCGATGCACCTGGCGCTCGCCCAGCGCGAGTCCGCGCCGCCGGCCCCGCGTGCCAATGAAGAAAGGCGCACTACCCTCTGTAGACTCGCCCGATAGATCGCGCACCGAGCGATAGCAGCGCAACGAATGGATTGCGCTGTGGTGCAGGGGTACCTGCCGCGATTTGGCGAACTTGGTCTGGCGGATGGTGAGCATTCCGCGCACGAGATCAACGTCCTCGTTGCGCAGCGCCAGTGCCTCGGAGATGCGAAGTCCCGTGCAGGCGATCAGCCCGAACATCGTCTCGAAGATCATCCCGCGCAGCCCAGAACTTGGCCCAAGCGCCCGTGCGGCCGCCAGTAGATCGACGATTTCCCCCTCGTTGTAAATGTGGGGCGCCTGACGCTGCGGCAGGCGACCGAAGAGCGCCTCCTCGGGCACCTCTGTGAGCGGCTCGAATTGCTGTAGCCAGCGCGTGAACGGGCGCAGTTGCTTGATGCGCCGGGTCCACGTGTGCGGATCACTACTGCCGTGGCTGTCGCGCCGCGCCCAATCGGCCATGATTTCCACTGTTAGCGGTCCGTGGTGACCCTTACTTTGAACATGGCGTGCAAAGCCACGCAAGGCGTACGCCGCGCTGCGCAGGCCGAAGCCCAGTTGGCGACGTTCGGTCAGGTAACGCTCAACGCGTGCGCGCAGGGATTGGGGCGCGTTCATGATGCGCTCCCCGGCCACGGCAGCGCCACTTCGACCAGAGTGCGGCTGTCGAGCTTGGCGTAGATCAAAGTGGTATTCAGCGAGCGATGACGTAGCACGTCGGCTACTTCCTTGAGGGAGGAACCACCTGCCAGTAACCGATTGGCCATGGTGTGGCGAAGCAGGTGTGAGCGCGTGTAGGGTAGTCCGGCACGCGCGTAGGCCTGCTTGATCGTCTTGCGCACCATGTCCGGGCCGACGGGCTGGTCGCGTGGGGCGACGTGGCGTACGAAGACAGCACGGTTGCGGGTCTTGGGCCGTCCGTCTTTTAGGTATGCAGCGATGGCGGCGCCGGTGGTGACCGGCAGCGGCAGCACATCTTCCCGGCGTCCCTTGGTGTGACGCAAGGTGATCGTGCCGGCTTGCCAATCGATATCATCGAGGCCTAGCCGGGCGACCTCACCACTGCGAAGCCCGAGATCGAGAGCGCACCGCACGATGGCAGCACTACGTCGCTCGGACCCATTGCCCTGACCGAGAGACTTCACCAATTTCTCGACGTCTTCAGGCGTCAGGGTCTTGGGCAGCGAGGCCAACTGCCAGTTGGCTGGATACGATAGTGCGCCAATGAGACCATGCATAGCGTCACCCAAGGAAGCCCGGTAGCGGAAGTACCCGCGCAGCGCTGCCACGACCGTGCCGGTGTTTACCGGTTTGCTGTAGCGTTTAGCCTCTTGGGCGAAGAAGTGCCGGACCTGTTCTGGATGGATTGTCGTGATGTCGATTTCGTAATCACCAAATCGCGAGATCAGAAACCGGCGCACGATGCTCAGTGCCATCGCCCGGGTCGCACAGGCCAGACCGCGCACGCGCAACATGTATTCACCGTAGCGGCCCAGTTCATCATTCACCGGTGTTCTACTCTCCACCGGTGGTGCGATCACACCACGCGCTCGAAGCACCACCAGCAGATGCCCCAGCGCGGCGCTTAAACTGGTGCGATGCCGCTGGATCGCGCCGCTGCAACGGCAGGATGGCAGGTGCTCCTCCAGGAACTTCGCAACGATTGACTCGTCGATGCGCTGCACATCTATGTCACGCCGGTGAATCCATTGAGCAAAGTGGGCAACGCTGCTCACGCTGTGGGCAAAACTGTTCTTGGCGTATCCGCGTTCTGTCAGGTAATGCTTAAAGGCATCGACGTGACCTGCCAGTGGCCCCCCGCTGAGCCAGTCGATCGAATCGAATTGATGTTGCCGGGCGTCTTTCATGATGGTCTCCTGTAGTGGATGGGACCATCACTGAACTCCTACGCTGAAATTATGTCTAGAAATTCGCTTGCCAAATACCCTCCGCATCTGGGTAAATCCGCTCCCACCTCGACGAGCTATACATAATTGAGACCTATGCATAAGGGTCGTTTGCCGAAATTGGCAACCGAGAATAGCGAGCGGGTAAGCGGTCGTTGCCCGAGAGACTTGATTTTTCCGTTCGTTGGCAACGCGCAATCGATACACGACGATGGGTGCAGGGCCGGCAGCACATTCCAGAAGGCGTGACAAGCCGCGTGCGGGGCTGCAACTACCCCGCATGCAGCGTCACCCAGCGTGCCACCGCGCGCGAAATCGAGGCGATACCCGCTGCATTGACATTGCCGGGCCAGCGGTCGCTCGCCGCATGAAAATGCAGATTGGTGCCGGCGAGCGATAGCACCTTAGCGCCAAGATGCGTGAGATCGTGTCCTTCGCCGGAGATCTTGCTGATCGGCTCAATGTGTATGTGTTGCGCGGGATAGCCTTCGGCCATCAGCAAATCGCG
>JANOVQ010000069.1:0-7099 GCA_031417495.1 Pseudomonadota bacterium
CAAAACCCGGACCGGTGAATGGTGGAAGTACGGCGGCGGCGGCAATTCGTGGAACGGCTGGACCTACGATCCCGAATTCAACCGCTTTTACATCGGTACCGGGAACGGATCGCCGTGGAATCGAAAAATCCGCAGCCCGGGTGGCGGTGACAATTTGTTTCTATGCGCGATCGTCGCGCTGGATGCAGACACCGGCAAGTACGTCTGGCACTACCAGACAACTCCGGGAGAAACGTGGGACTACAACTCGAATATGGATATTGTGCTGGCCGATCTGACGATCGGAGGCAAGCCTGTTAAAGCGCTCATGCACGCGCCGAAAAACGGTTTCTTCTACGTGATCGATCGGGCTACCGGCAAGCTTATATCAGCGGAGAAGATCGGCAAGGTCACCTGGGCTTCACATGTCGATTTAAAGACGGGGAAGCCGGTTGAGATCGCCGGATCACGCTACGAAGACGGCGAGGAAACCGTGTATCCGAGTGCTTTCGGTGTCCACAACTGGCCGCCGATGTCGTACAACAAGGATACCGGACTCGTGTATATCCCGACCATGGAGATGGCCGGTTGGTTTTCAGATAAGGGGATCAAGGCGGTGGACTGGCACGCGACCAATTTTCAATTGGATCCCGGCGTGGAATTCGTGAAGGGTGATGAGCTGGCGCAGAAGATCGATGCCTCATGGCTACTCGCCTGGGATCCGGTGAAACAACACGAAGTGTGGAAAGTGAAGCTACCCGGAGTATGGAGTCCGGGGACCTTAACGACTGCGGGCAATCTCGTCATGCAAGGGCGTGCGGACGGTAAGCTCTTCGCTTATGACGCTAAAACCGGCGAGAGCCTATGGACCTTCGACACCGGGCTCGGGATCTCGTCCTCACCGATCACCTATGCGATCGATGGCAAACAGTTCATTTCGCTGCTGGTGGGTTGGGGCGGCGGCGGGACGTCGGTTGCGGGTGTCGTCACCGCCCAACACGGCTGGGCCTATCGCGAACATCCCAGGCGCTTATTGACCTTTGCGCTCGATAGCAAGGTAACCCTACCGCCGAGTCCACCGCCGCGGATCCCACAGCCCGTCGTCAAGGAAGATTTCAAAGTCGAACCGTTGCTGGCCGCACAGGGCAGTACGCTGTTCACTCGTAACTGCATGTTTTGTCATGGCGGCGGCGCGGTGTCCGGTGGCTATGCGCCCGATCTACGCGCCTCGCAAGTGCCGCTGTTTCTCGAAGCGTTTCACGATGTGGTGATCAACGGCAGCCGCCAACTCCAAGGCATGCCCCCGTTCAAGGAAATGACGGACAAAGATCTCGTCGCAATTCAGCACTATCTAAGGCGGCAGGCTGCGGCAGCCGCGAAGGCGGGGTTATAGCGCGACGAAAATTTGTCGGCGGATGCGCGCGGAGCGCGTTATCCGCCGACCAACGTCGGACTGCGCTAACGCTTGTCCGAACGAGGGTTCCCCCCAGAGTCGCAAAGTATAAGGGGAGGCGGATGAATTTATCCGACCTTAAAACCCCAGCAACGTCGCATAGCGCTCCCGTTGGAAGCTCGCATCCCCAAACAACTGCTGCGCGACCCGCGCACGCTTAAGAAAGAAGCCAATCTCTTCTGCGTCGGTCATGCCGATGCCACCGTGCAGCTGCACGGCCTCACTCGTCACGAGTTCGAGCATTTCGCAGGCCTTGGCCTTGGCCAGGCTCGCGAGTGCGGCCAAGTCGGCACCTTGCTCATCCAACGCGGTTAATGCTTCGCGCACCGCAGAGGTGGTTAACTCAAGCTCGCAGTACATCAGCGCGGCGCGGTGTTTCAAGGCCTGGAAAGACCCGATCGGAACGCCGAACTGGGTACGCAATTTGAGATAGGCCACGGTGCGTTCGAAGGCCTCCAGGCCATTGCCCAGCATCTCCGCCGCTAGGCCGATGCGGGCGCCATCGAGTACCGGTTCGAGCAGCGGATACAGCGCGTCTTGCGGCCCGAGCAGGGCCTCGCTCATTAGCGCAACGTTTTCGAACACGATATTCGCGGCATTGCGGCCATCGACCAGGAAGGTCCGCTCGACGGTGATTCCCGGGGTATTCGTCGCGACTAAGAAACCGCTCAAGCCGGTTTCTGCTGGGCTCGAATCGGCAGTTCTCGCGACCACCAACAGGTAATCCGCCACATGGCCATCGAGGACAAAACCCTTGCGGCCATTCAACACATAGCCGGCAGTGGTCGTCACGGCCGTGGTGGTGATGTGGCTCGGGGCATGTCGTGGGCGCTCATCGAGCGCGAGCGCGAATAAAATTTCACCGCTGGCGATCGCGGGCAGGAAGCGCTGCTTTTGCGTTTCGTTGCCGGCGGCAAGAATCAATGGTGCGGCAAGCAGGACAGTGGCGATAAGCGGCGAGGCGGCGAGGGTCCGTCCGCTTTCCTCCAAAATTTGGCCCAGCCCTTGGTAGCCGAAGCCCACTCCCCCATAGGCTTCTGGAATCAGAATGCCGGGCCAGCCAAGGGTCGTGATTTCTGCCCACAGTGCGCGCTCGAAACCTTGCACGTTTTTTTCATCGCGGAGCGTCCGCAAGGCTTTGATGGGCGCTTTGGCGCGAAAGAATTCGCGCGCCGTGTGTTTGAGGAGAGTTTGTTCCTCGTTCAGGATTAGGCTCATGGGGAGATGCTCAATCGGGCAGGCCAAGCACGCGCTTGGCGATCACATTTAATTGAATTTCCGAGGTACCGCCCTCGATCGAGTTGCCCTTGGAGCGCAGCCATGAGCGGCAGATCTGAAGATCCTCTGGCAGGAATTCGTCGCCTTCCCAGCCCAACGCCTGGCTGCCCGCGCATTTCAGGATCAATTCGTACTTGCGCTTGTTCTGTTCGGTGCCGTAGTACTTGAACATCGAGGAGGCGCCACCCGCACCGGCGCCGGCTGAATTTTCTTCGTTGGCGCGTCGGACCGTTAATTCAAACGCGCGATCATTCATCACGTGCTGGGCGATCGCATCGCGCAGCGCAGGCTCGGTGATTCGCCCCGCCGCATCACCGAGGTAACGTTGCGCTACTTTATCGACCGACGGCACCGTGCCGCCAAGCGTTCGCCCGATTTGCGAAATCATCCCACGTTCGTGCTGCAGCAGTTCTTTCGCGATCGTCCAGCCCGCATTCAGCTCACCGACCAGATTGCGCCTGGGGACTTGGACTTGATCGAAAAACGTTTCACAGAAAGCGGAGGCGCCACTGATTAATGCGATGGGTCGCGTGCTCACTCCCGGGCTGGTCATGTCGAAGAGCATGAAACTGATTCCGCCCTGCTTGCTGCGAGTGTCAGTGCGGACTAAACAGAAAATCCAATCGGCGAGATTAGCGTAGGACGTCCAGATTTTCTGCCCAGTCACCACAAAGTGGTCACCTTGATCTTCTGCTTTAGTCTGCAGGTTGGCGAGATCGGATCCCGCATTCGGTTCGCTATAGCCCTGACACCAACGAATCTCACCGCGCGCGATGGGTGGCAGGTGTTCAATTTTTTGGACTTCCGTGCCGTACTTCAGCAACACCGGTGCCAACATGCTGATCCCGAAGCCGAACAGCGGATTGCGGCAACCGAGATTGGCCATTTCCTCGCCCAGTACGAGCGCCTGGTCCTTGCTGAGTCCATCACCGCCGTAGGCCTTCGGCCAAGTGGGCACCGTCCAGCCGCGGGCGACCATGCGCTCGAACCACAACTTGCTCGCGGGAGTTTTAAAGACCGGATTACGCCCACCCCACACCCGCTCTTCTTCGGGCATCGGGGTGCGCATCGGCGCTGGACAATTCTCAATCAGCCAAGCGCGGGTTTCCGCGCGGAATTCGCTTAGGGCGTCCACAGGTATCCTCGTGCAAAGTCAGTTGGTGAATTCTACGCGGCAGGTTTGCTGAGTGTGAGGCGGGGGTTGGCACTTTCCCCGCGCTGCAGCAATAAATTTAACATTGATAAAATTTAAACTTCGTGAAAATATTGTGCCATGAGTGATGCGGTATCGACCAGGGCCACGAATATGCAGCTGCGCAGGGAGCGCCTGCTGCGTGAGGCGCGACGCATGCTGGTCCACGGAGGGTACGACGGCATTAACCTGCGCGCACTTGCGCAGGCCGCCGCCGTCACGGTGCCGACGATTTACAACCTCATCGGCAATAAAGAAGAGCTGGTGGTCGCGCTATTTTCACAGGCGCTGAGTGAAATCGAGGCGCGCATGAGCACCCACGCTGGCACCGAACCGTTGGAAATGGCGGAAGCGGTCGTGATCGAATCTGTGGGGCTGTTCGCGGAAGACGAGGATTACTACCGCGCGGCTTTCATGGCCGTCGAATATCTGAATCAGAGTCGGGAGCATTACCAAACTGTTGCGCGGCTCTATCAATGGGGCGAGCGACTGGCGACTGCCGGCTGTATTGCGTGCGCCAGTGCGGGTTATCTGCGGGGACGGATTAACGCCTCGACGCTTGGTCAGCACATCCTGCGCAATTTCCGCACAAATTGTCGGGCCTGGGCCTTCGGGCACCTGACCTTAAAAGAATTCCGCGACCAGGCACTGACCGACGTATATATCACGCTTGCGGCCGACGCGGTCGAAACCTTCCACGCCAGTTTATTGAAAAACATCGGTCGCCACACCGCGACCGCGACCTCTACTAAAGCCACCAAAGCTGCACGTTAATAGGAGCCTGTCCCATGCAACACGCTATGCAAGTCGAGATCCTGAAAGAGTTGATGGAGAAGCTGGATCACAATGTGACTGTCGATGCCGGTCGCGTGCTGGTGAATCCCGCGAATGCCTATACCTGCGAGAAACTCGCGGCGCAGGAATGGGAGGCGTTTTTCGCAAACCATCCCCAGGTGCTGGGTCTGTCTGGCGAATTGCCGACTCCGGGCAGCTATATCACCAGCCACGATTTTCGCGTGCCGATTCTGGCGACGCGGGACAGCACCGGGAAATTCCGCGCCTTCGTGAATGCGTGCCGTCATCGCGGGGCGAATGTCGCGACCGAAGCGCGCGGTCAGCAGGGGCAGTTCACCTGTCCGTTTCATGGGTGGACTTATAAGAACGATGGGCGGTTGATGGGGGTGCGCGCGTCCGAGCATTTCGGCGCCATCGACAAAGCCTGTCATAGCTTGATCGAGTTGCCGGCTGCAGAAAAGTACGGGCTATTGTTCGTGCATCCCAAGGTGGATGGCGTATTGGATGTCGATGCGCTGGTCGGTGAACTCGCGCCGGAGCTGGCGACCTGGAATTTGGAAAAGGCGGTCTACCACGGTGAATCGGTCCTCGATATGCCGATTAACTGGAAGATTGCGAACGATACTTTCGGCGAGGTCTATCATTTCAATTCCCTGCACAAGAACACCTTGGCGAATCTGCTGCATGGCGACATTGCGACGTACAAGGAGTACGGCCGCAATCACCGCCTGTGCCTGGCGAGCAAATATCTCGACACCATGCGCCAGCAGCCAGAGCAGAACTGGAGCATTGCGGATGGTGCGGCAGTGGCCTACTACCTGTTCCCCAATATTCAAATTGTGGTGTTAGCGCGCATGGTTGTGCTGGCGCGCATTTATCCCGATGCTAACCGAGTTGGCCAATCCTTGACCCGCGCGTCGCATTACGCAATTCCGCATGTCGCGGCGCACGTGGTGGATAGCGGCACGGTGCAGAAGCTCTCGGGCCAGAATTTGTATAAAGCAGATACCGGTTCGCGCATGGAGTTCAACATCGATACCAATGTCGAGCTGTTCATGAGCACGGTTGAAAAAGAAGATTACTATATGGGCACCAAGTCGCAGATCGCGGCTAACAGCGGCTTTGTGGAATATTTCTTGTTCGGGCGCAACGAGCCCGCGCTTCACCATTTCCACAACAATTACCGCGCGGCGCTCGGTCAACCACCATTGGCGGAGTATCGGCAATAAGGGTGGCATGCCCGCGCCCATCACGTTGCACGAGGGCCGTTAAGTGAGTTTCGCACTACAACGGTCTCGATCTGGTTCAAGGTGCTGTCTCTGGCGGTGCTACCGCGCACGGTCTGGTGCGTGAAGCCGCGGTTTCTTGAGTGGACCGACCACTTAGTTGGTGAAAATGTGGATCTTTCAAAGTTCGTGATGGATGCAGGCCGCTGAGCGCGGTGCGAGGAGGATAGGAATGACGAACATGGCGAGGTCGGAATCCGACCCAAGGGTGGTGATTATCGGCGCCGGGATGGCCGGCATCCTCACCGCGATCAAGCTGCGTGAAGCGGGCTACGATAATTACGTCATCTACGAAAAGTCCGACAGAGTCGGCGGCACCTGGCGCGAGAATACGTATCCCGGCATCGCCTGCGATGTGCCCGCCCATCTTTACACCTATTCCTTTGAGCCGAATCCCGACTGGAGCCACACTTTCGCGCCGGGCCCGGAAATCTTTGCCTACTTCGAGTGCGTGGCAAAGAAATACCAGGTGCTGGAAAGTATCCGTTTTAACGAAGCCGTGCCGTCGTGTGTGTTCCGCGATGGGCGGTGGCGAATCCGTACCTCTAGCGGCCGTGAGGACGTCGCGGACGTCGTCATCGCCGCTACTGGCGTGCTGCATCATCCGCACCTCGCAGAGATCCCCGGTCTGAAGATTTTTGCCGGCGCGCGCTTTCACAGTTCGCGCTGGGATCATTCCGTGGCGCTTGCCGACAAGCGGGTGGGCGTGATCGGCACTGGCTCGACCGCGATCCAGATCACCAGCGCGCTCGCGGGCAAGGTCGCCCATTTCGATCTGTTCCAGCGGACGGCGCAATGGGTAATGCCGATCGAGAACGTAGAATACAGTGCGGAGGAAAAGATCGGGTTCCGGCATGATCCGGCCAAAATTGAAGAGATCCGCGCCCAGATCAATAGTGACTTCCAGCGCTTCGCCAATGCGGTAATCGATGCTGATTCGACCGGCATGAAAGAAATTGAAGAGGCCTGCCGCGCCAATCTCGAGAACACGGTGCGTGATCCAGTGCTGCGTGAGAAATTGCGACCTAATTATCGCGCCGGCTGTAAGCGCTTAATTTTCTCGGCAGATTTCTACGACGCGATCCAACATCCGGATACCAGCGTGGTCACCGCAGG